>NZ_JBSGEL010000002.1:0-243432 GCF_053602875.1 Kitasatospora sp. NPDC004289
ACTGATCCACCCCGAAGGGCTTCACCGTTCGACTTGCATGTGTTAAGCACGCCGCCAGCGTTCGTCCTGAGCCAGGATCAAACTCTCCGTGAATGTCTACCGGTAATCCGGCAAGCACCCGCGTTGAGCGGCACGGCAACCACCGGAATAAGGCGGTCCCGCGCACTGCGTCCTCGCTAGTGTTTACTTCATAAAGGAATCTCCAACCCCACCGAACGGTGAGGCCGGGGATGTCAACATATCTGGCGTTGACTTTTGGCACGCTGTTGAGTTCTCAAGGAACGGTGGCTTCCTTCGGTCCGCCTTCCAGCGGGCCCTCCGGGCGCTTCGTTCGTGTTTCCCAGCCTATCAGACGTTTTCCGCTCCGTTTGACCGGAGTTTCATCCATCTGACCTGCTTTTGTTCGCTGCTCTCGCGGCGACTCCGGAACTGTACGGGGATCGGCGCCCCACAAGCAAATCGCCCCCGCCCGGCGGACCGGGCGGGGGCGAAGCGCGCTGCGCGTCAGCGGACCTCGGTGATCTCCGGGCCGCGGGCGAAGGGGTCGAGCGAGGCGTCCGCGAAGCGGGAGCCGGCGCCCTCGACAACGCCCGCGCCGCCGTCAGCGACCATCTGGGCGTCCTCGGGGAGCTTGAGGACGATCGGGTCGCGGGGGGCCATGGGGGTCTCGCCGCGGACCACGACGGTCTGCTGGAAGACCTGCTCCAGGACGCCCGCCATCTCGGGCTGGACCGCGGCCTGGCCGGAGATGACGCCGCGGAGGAACCAGCGCGGGCCGTCGCAGCCGACGAAGCGGACCAGCTGGACACCCTGGGTGCCGTCCGGGAGCTGGACCGGGACCTGGGCGCGGAGGTGCCAGCCCAGCGGGCCCTCCTCCTCCTCGACCAGACCGCCCTGCTGGGTGATGCCGGTGGCGATCTCCTCGCGGACCTCGCCCCAGATGCCCTCGGACTTGGGGGCGGCGAAGGCCTGCAGCTGGATGGCGCTGTTGCCCAGGACCAGGGTGGCGGCCACGATCGCGTCGCCGGCCACCTCCACCCGGAGCTCCATGCCCTCGACGCCGGGGATCAGCAGACCGCCGAGGTCCACCCGGCCGTCCTGCGGGGTCTCGAGCTCGGAGACGTCCCAGGGGCCCTCCGGGCGCGGGGCCGGCGGCAGGCCGACCCGGTCGGCGGGGTCGATGCTGTTCTCGCTCTCGGAGTCGGCGGAACCTTCGACGTCATCGGCCGTCTCGTCGGCGCTGATGGCGTCGTCGGCGAGCTGCTCGACAGCGTCCTCGCTCTTCTGGCGACGACGGAACACGGTCACTGTCCTTCCCGGTCCAAGACCGATGCGAATACCTGCTCGACTACTGCTCGGCTACTGCGCTGGCGCGGGCATGGTAACCCTGTCGTGACCTCCGGTCGACCCGAACCCGCCTTCTCCCCGGGACGAACCGGGCAGTTCGGCCACCTCGTGGAAGAGGGCCTTCTCGACCTGCTGGATGACCAGCTGGGCGATCCGGTCCCCCCGGCGGAACTTCACGGGCTCGCGCGGGTCCAGATTGACGACGATCACCTTGATCTCACCACGGTACCCGGCGTCGACCGTCCCCGGGGCGTTCACCAGGGCAACGCCGCACCGGGCCGCGAGGCCGGAGCGCGGGTGCACGAAGGCCGCGTAACCGTCGGGCAGGGCGATCGCGATGCCGGTGGGGAGCACGGCCCGCTCGCCCGGGGCCAGCTCGGCGTCCTCGGTGGTGCGCAGGTCGGCGCCGGCGTCGCCGGGGTGCTCGTACGCGGGCAACGGGATCTCCGGGTCCAGCCGGGTGATCAGGACGTCTACCGGCGGGCGGGCGGTGGTGCTCACGGGTTCACCTCAAGGGCTCGGGCGCGTTTGAACAGGTCCGGGTCGTCCATGGCCTTCTTGATGTCCTCGGGACGACCGTGCGTGGTGAAGTGTTCCAGCTTCACCTGGATGAAGAGTGCCTGGGCGCGGATCGCGACCGGTCCGTCAGGTCCGCCGATCCGGCCCTCGGCGGCGCTGTAGATCTTGCGGCCGTGCACACCGGTGATCCGGGCGTGGATGTGCAGCTCCGAGTCGACGGGCACCGGGCGGACGAAGTCGCACTCCAGGCGGCCGGTGACGGCGGGGGCGTTCAGCAGCCAGTTGAGGGTGCCGATGGTCTCGTCCATGGCGGTCATCAGGACGCCGCCGTGGGCCAGGCCGGGGCCGCCCTGGTGGCTGGGGCGGACGGTGAAGCGGGCGGTGACCTCCAGGCCCTCCCCGGCCACCGCGTCGAGCTGGAGGCCCTGGGGGTGCTGCGGACCGCAGCCGAAGCAGTGGTCGTAGTGCGAGCCGAGGTGGGTGCCGGGCGCGGGCGCCTCGGGGGCACGGGGCGGCAGCACGGCCTCGGCGGGCGGGGTGGTGGGCGGGAGCGCCGGTGGGGCGGGCGCCGCGGTGGGGGTGTCGGTGGAGGCGTTCACGCCCGCGACCCTACCGGCGGGTAGCTTCCGGTGCACGGGGTGTCCGGCGCCCGCCCGCACGGACGCCCGAGGTGCCCGGGCGGGCCTCCGGCGGGGCCCCGGAGGCCGTGGGCGGCGTTGGCGGACCCACAATGGAGCCATGTACGACGAACGCCTCACCGTCCCGCGCAGCTGGTGGCTGCTGCCCGTCGCGCTCGGCCTCACGCTGGGCCTGATCATGATCCGGTTCGACGCCGTCGCGGCCCTGGTCGCGCTGGTGATCGGCCTGGTCCTCGGCGCGGCCGCGCTGAGCAGCTACGGCTCCGCCCGGATCCGGGTGGTGCAGGGCTCGCTGGTGGCGGGGCAGGCCCGGATCCCCGCCGAGGCGCTGGGCACCGCGCACGTGCTGAACCCCGCCGAGACGGTCGCCTGGCGGACCAGCAAGGCCGATCCGCGCGCCTTCATGCTGCTGCGCAGCTACGTCCCGACGGCCCTCCGGGTCGAGGTGACCGACCCGGCCGACCCGACGCCGTACGTCTACCTGTCCACCCGCTCGCCGCAGAAGCTGGCCGACGCCCTGGCCGACGCCCGCCGGGTCGGGCGCACCAAGTAGGCCCGAGCCGCGCAGGTCCGCACCGGGCGGCCCCGGACACGGAGGAGGGACGGCTCCGCGTGGTGTCACGCGGGACCGTCCCTGTGTTCCGGTACTGCTGCCGCTCGGCCGGACGGACCGGCCGTGCGGTGGTGCGGGCGCGACCGCCGGAGCGGCCGCTGCTGCTGCCTCCGGCCTTGCTGCCCAAGGCCGGGCGGGGTGGTGTGCCGGGCCGGCGGTGACCGTCGGACCCGGGCCGTTCCCGCTCCGGCTCAGGCGCCGCAGTCCACGCAGATGGGCTGGCCGTTCTTCTCGCCGGCCAGCTGGCTGCGGTGGTGCACCAGGAAGCAGCTCATGCAGGTGAACTCGTCCGCCTGGCGCGGCAGCACCCGGACGGAGAGCTCCTCGTTGGACAGGTCGGCGCCGGGGAGCTCCAGGCCCTCGTTGGCGTCGAACTCGTCGACGTCCACCGAGCTGCCGGACTTCTCGTTCCGGCGAGCCTTGAGCTCCTCGATGCTGTCTTCGTTGACGTCGTCGTCAGTCTTGCGTGGGGTGTCGTAGTCCGTTGCCATTGTTCGCTCTCCCCCTCTGGGTGTGTGCGGGTATCTCCAGCGCACGTAACGCATGGGGGGCCGGTCTTGTGCCCGACCCGAGGCCGAGATTTTGCCTTACTTCAAGCCCCGTTACTCAATCGACACCCTCAAACGGCCCCCTGGGGCACGTCCTGAGGGGCCGTCAGGGGTTCACGCAGAGCTGCCACCGCCGGTGCGACAGGGCACTCGGATGGTCACGCTGAGCAACGGCCGCCGAGGGGACAATTCGCCAACTCACCTGTAACGCCATGGATTTGACGCTACGTCGACAATTGTCCCCACCGAACGGGCCGTCACCCTGCGGAGCCGATTCACCCTGATCGGTGATCACCAAGAGAGATCATCCGAACGGGTCGAGGGCGTTTGTGTGAGATCCGTCACAGTCTGAACTTTTCGGGCAAATCCCGAAGAATCCTCCTGCCCCGTGACTACTTCCGAGCGGCCGCGGCGGCCCTGCGTGCGAGCAGGGCGGCCTGCCGCTCGTCGAACTTGGTGGCCTGCGCGTCCAGCCCGTCCAGGAAGGCGCCGAGCTCCTGCTGGGCCAGCAGGCCCTCCGGGCCCAGGCCCCCGATCTCCATCACCTTGAGGTGGCGCAGCACCGGCTGCAGCACGTCGTCGTGGTGGATCCGCAGGTTGTAGACGCCGCCGATGGCGATCTGGGCCGCCGCACGCTCGAAGCCCGGGATGCCGTGGCCGGGCATCCGGAAGTTGATCACCACGTCGGCGACGGCCCGCATGGCCTGGTCCGGGGCGATCTCCAGGGCGGCCTTGAGCAGGTTCCGGTAGAAGATCATGTGCAGGTTCTCGTCGTTCGCGATCTTCGCCAGCAGCTGGTCGGCGAGGGGCTCGCCGGCGCACTTGCCGGTGTTGCGGTGCGAGATCCGGGTGGCCAGCTCCTGGAAGGCCACGTAGGCCACCGAGTGCAGCATGCTGTGCGCGTTGTCGGACTCGAAGCCCTCCGACATGTGCGACATCCGGGCCCGCTCCAGCTCCACCGGGTCGACCGCACGCGTGGCCAGCAGGTAGTCGCGGATGGCTATCCCGTGCCGGCCCTCCTCGGCCGTCCAGCGGTGGACCCAGGTGCCCCAGGCGCCCTCGCGGCCGAACATGGTGGCGATCTCGTGGTGGTAGCTGGGGAGGTTGTCCTCGGTCAGCAGGTTGACCACCAGGGAGACCCGGCCGAGCGGCGTCACCTGCGACTGGTCCAGCGACCAGGCCTCGCCGCCCAGCACGCCGTCGAAGTCCCGGCCCTGGCTCCACGGCACGAACTCGTGCGGCATCCACTCCTTGGCCACCTTCAGGTGCCGGTTGAGCTCCGTCTCCACGACCTCCTCGAGCGCCATGATCAGCCGCGCGTCGGTCCAGCCGGTGGTCGCGAGCGGGGCGGCGGTGGGGGCGGCGACGGTGCGCTGCACGGGTGCGATGGTCACGGTGCTCCTCGGGCGGGCAGGGACGACGGCGGTCGCGGTCGGGCCTGGGTGGCTGCGATCCACCTTACGGCTGCGTAGGTTACGACACCGTAAGTTCTCTCGGCGGCAAAAGACAAGCCGCCCCCGCCAGGGCATATGTCGGCTGACTTGCCTGGCGGGGGCGGCTGTTGGGCGATCGTGGACGTAACGGAATGCTCCGGACACGGAGCGACGCGGAGGCACCGGGGCGGCCGGTGGGGCGGCTGCGGGGGCGCGGGGACGGCGGGGCGGCGCGGGGGCGCCCGGAGGTCAGGCTCCCGGGATCCGGACCCGGATGGTGAGCCCTCCCCCGGGGCGCGCGGTGGCCTCGATGGCGCCTCCGTGCGCCCGGACCACCGAGCGGACGATGGACAGGCCCAGGCCGACCCCCTTGTCGCTCCTGGTCCGGTCCGCGCCCTTGACCCGGCGGAACGGCTCGAAGATGTGCTCCAGCTCGTAGCCGGGCACCACCGGCCCGGTGTTGCTGACCGTCAGCTCTCCCCCACCGCCCGGGGCGGGGGCACTGGTGATCTCCACCCAGCCGCCGGGGGTGTTGTAGCGGATGCCGTTCTGCAGCAGGTTGAGCGCGATCCGCTCCAGCAGCACGCCGTTCCCGCCGACCACGGCGGGGTGCAGCTGGGAGCGCACCTCCACCTCGCGGCCGGCCGCCTCCGGCTTGGTCACCTCCACCGCCCGCTGGGCCACCTCGGACAGCTCGACCGGGCGGCGCTCGGTCAGCTCGTTGTCACTGCGGGCGAGCAGCAGCAGGCCCTCGACCAGCTGCTCGCTGCGCTCGTTGGTGGCCAGCAGGGTCTTGCCGAGCTGCTGGAGGTCGGGCGAGGCCCCCGGATCGGAGAGCTGGACCTCCAGCAGTGTGCGGTTGATCGCCAGCGGGGTCCGCAGCTCGTGCGAGGCGTTGGCGACGAACCTGCGCTGGGAGTCGAAGGCCCGGTCGAGCCGCTCCAGCATCTCGTCGAAGGTGTCGGCGAGCTCCTTGAGCTCGTCGTCCGGGCCGTCCATGTCGATCCGGCGGTGCAGGTCCGACCCGACCACCTCGCGGGCGGTGCGGGTGATCCGGTTGAGCGGCTGGAGCACCCGGCCGGCCAGTGCGTAGCCGAGGATGAAGGCGATCACGGCCAGGCAGACCATGACGGTCAGTGACTTGCGCAGCAGGGTGGTGAGCGAGTCCGCGGACTCCTGCTGCTGGTACTCCCGGATCAGCTGGTTGAACGTGCCCTCGGTGGCCACCTGGCCGTTCGGCAGGGCGACCTGCACGTTCGGCCCGAGCCTGATGTACGGCAGCGAGGCGTCGTGGAAGGCCTGCTGGACGAAGTAGTACATGAGCAGCAGCAGCAGCACGCCGGCCATCAGGAACATCCCGCCGTACAGCAGGGTGAGCCGGATCCGGATGGTCGGGCGCAGCTGGAGCCAGCCGAACAGTCCGCCGCCGCTCGCCGGCTCGGCCGGCGACGGGGCCGCTGCCACGGCCGGGGGTTGGGTCGGCTGCGGCGGTGCCGGGGTGCCTCCGGGCGCGCCGGAGGACCCGCCGGGCGAGGGCGGGGTGGTCATGGCTGTCCTCTCGGGTGCGGTCCGGGGCCGGGGCGGTCCGGGGCCTGTGGTGGGTGGGGCCGGTCGGGTTGACGCGGCGTCAGGTCGGCTGCCCCGGACTCAGATCCGGTAGCCGGAGCCGGGCACGGTGACGATGACGGCCGGGTCGCCGAGCTTGCGGCGCAGCGTCATCACGGTCACTCGGACCACGTTGGTGAACGGGTCGGTGTGCTCGTCCCAGGCCTTCTCCAGCAGCTGCTCGGCCGAGACCACGGCGCCGCCGGCCCGCATCAGGACCTCCAGCACGGCGAACTCCTTGGGGGCCAGCTGGATCGGCCGCTCGTCCCGCAGCACCTCGCGGCGGCCCGGGTCCAGCGAGATCCCGGCCCGCTCCAGCACCGGCGGCAGCGGGACGGTGGCCCGGCGGCCGAGCGCCCTGACCCGGGCCACCAGCTCGCTGAAGGCGAAGGGCTTGGGCAGGTAGTCGTCGGCGCCGATCTCCAGGCCCTCGACCCGGTCGCTGATGTCGCCGGAGGCGGTCAGCATGATCACCCGGGTGGCGAGGCCCTGCTCGACGATGCTGCGGCAGACGTCGTCGCCGTGCACCAGTGGCAGGTCGCGGTCGAGCACCACCACGTCGTAGTCGTTGACCGCGATGCGCTGGAGCGCGGCCTCCCCGTCGTAGACCACGTCGACGGCCATGGCCTCCCGGCGCAGACCGGTGGCCACTGCTTCGGCGAGCAGCTGCTCGTCCTCCACGACGAGAACCCGCACGGTGGTTGTCCCTTCTACGGCTTGGCTGCGGCCCACCGTGGCGGTGCCCGGGCAGGCCGTGGTGCGGCCGGGCGCGGACACCGGCGCGGACGCCCACCGGCCTTGCGGCGGCGGGGCCGGGCACAGCGGTCCGACGGTGGCTCCATCCTGCCTGGTCGGGCGGTAAAGCAGCGATAAGCCAGGGCACGTCAGGTCGAACGGTTCCGTGTTCGGACTGTGACGCGGGCAACTTTCCGTCCCCGTCAGGTTTCCCGGCGGTGGTGGCGGGGAGTAGAGCTGCACACCCACGATCGCGCCGAACGCCGATCGTGGTCACCACCCGCCGTGCGTTCATCCGCACCGGTCCGGGTTTCGGAGTCACATAGGGCGGCCGCAGGCCGTTGACGCACCAGCCGGGGGAGCAGGGAGCCTGGCTGGGGCGTTCCCGTTGTCGCCGTCATCCGGATCGGGGAACGCCGGACCGTGCCCGTCCGACACCGTAAGGGGGCCCGAATGGACGCCTTCACCGCCGGGATCATCCAGCGCATAAGGAACGCCGAGGAAGACCTGCACCGCGCTCTCGCCTCCGGGGACGAGTTCCTCGCCGAGGTCGAGCAGTCCGAGCTGGACGACCTCCGCCGGCTCGCCGCCGAACACGGCGTCGACCCGGTGCAGGAGCTGCACCGCTCCGCCGCCTGACCCAGCGCCACCCGCACCGCCGCGCCACCCGCACAGACCGAGCCCTGGCACCCCCCGTGTGCCAGGGCTTCGTGCTGCCCGGGCACAACGGGGTACGGGGGTGCGGGTGCGGGGATGCGCGGCGGGGACGCGCGTGCGGCTGCGACCCGTCAGGCGCCGAGCTCGGCCAGCCGGGCGGTGAGCCGCTCGAAGGTGGCCGGCGGCGCGGCCACCGTGAGCCCGTCGCCGGCCGGTTCGCCGGGGCGGCCGCCGGAGACCCCGCCCGCCTCGGCGACGATCAGCAGCCCGGCGGCCCGGTCCCAGGCGTGCAGGCCGCGCTCGTAGAAGGCGTCCAGCCGGCCCGCCGCCAGGTCGCACAGGTCGACCGCCGCGGCGCCGCCACGGCGGATGTCCCGGACCTCCGGGAGCAGGCCGAGCAGCACCCGGGCCTGCTCCTCCCGGACGGCCCGCACGTAGTTGAAGCCGGTGGAGACCAAGGCCTGGCCCCAGGGCGGGGCCGGGCGGCAGCGGATCGGGGCGCCGTCGAGGTGGGCGCCGCGGCCGAGCACGGCGTGGAAGAGCTCCCCCCGGGCCGGGACGGCGACCACCCCGACCACCGCCCGCCCGTCCAGCTCGGCGGCCACGCTGACGCCCCAGGAGGGCAGCCCGTACAGGTAGTTGACGGTGCCGTCGAGCGGGTCGACCACCCAGCGCACCCCGCTGGTGCCGGGCCGGTCGGCGCCCTCCTCGCCGAGGTAGCCGTCCTGCGGGCGGCGGGTGCCGATCAGCTCCAGGACGAGCTTCTCGGAGGCGAGGTCCATCTCGGTCACCACGTCCACCGGGCTGCTCTTGGTGGCGGCCACCCCGAGGTCGGCCGGGCGGCCGTCGTGGAGCAGGGCGCCGGCCTTGGTGGCGGCCTCCAGTGCCACGTCGAGGAGTTCGTCGAGCAGGGCGGGATCGGGCACGGGGTTTCCTTCCGACGGTCCGTCAGGGTGACGCGGCGTCAGGACGACGCCGCGTCAGTTCGGCTCGGCGGCTCAGCGTTCGGCGGCGGCCGGACGCGGGGCGCGCGGGTTGGGGCAGCAGGCGACGGCGCACACGTCGTGGCTGGGGCCGAGCGCCCCGAGCGCACACCGTTCGGGGCGCTCCCCGCGTTCGGCGGCCGCGCGCTCCAGCACCAGCTCGCGCACGGCGGCGGTGAAGCGCGGGTCGGCGCCGACCGTGGCGGCCCGGGTGACCGGCAGGTCCAGCTCGGCGGCCTTGGCGGTGGCCTCGGTGTCGAGGTCGTACTTGACCTCCATGTGGTCGGAGACGAAGCCGATCGGCACCATCACGGCGGCCGGGGCGCCGGCCTCCTTCAGGCCCTCCAGGTGGTCGCAGATGTCCGGCTCCAGCCACGGGACGTGCGGCGCGCCGCTGCGGCTCTGGTAGACCAGCTGCCACGGACGGCCCGTCACGCCCGTGCGCTCGGCGACGGCCTCGGCGACCAGCCGGGCCACCTCCAGGTGCTGGGCCACGTACGCGCCGCCGGGCTCGCCCCGGGCCGGGTCGTCGGGGGCGCCGGAGCCGTCGGCCATCGCGTCCGGGATGGAGTGCGTGGTGAAGGCGAGGTGGGCGCCGTCGCGGGCCGCGGCGGGCAGCCCCTCCAGGGCGGCGAGGGTGGCGTCCACCATCGGCTCGACGAAGCCGGGGTGGTTGTAGAAGTGGCGCAGCTTGTCCACGCCCAGCCCGGTGACGCCCTCCGCCTCCAGGGCGGCCAGCGCGTCGGCCAGGTTCTCCCGGTACTGGCGGCAGCCGGAGTAGCCGGCGTAGGCGCTGGTGGCCAGCACCAGCACCCGGCGGTGGCCGTCGGCGGCCAGCTCGCGCAGGGTGTCGGTCAGGTAGGGCGCCCAGTTCCGGTTGCCCCAGTAGACCGGCAGGTCCAGGCCGTGGTCGGCGAAGTCCTTGCGGAGGGCGGCCAGCAGCTCCCGGTTCTGCTCGTTGATCGGGCTGACCCCGCCGAACAGGAAGTAGTGCTTGCCGACCTCGGCCAGCCGCTCCTTCGGGATGCCCCGGCCGCGGGTGACGTTCTCCAGGAAGGGGACCACGTCCTCGGGGGCCTCGGGGCCGCCGAAGGAGAGCAGCAGCAGGGCGTCGTACGGGGCCGGGCCGGAGCCGGGCGTGAGGGTGCGCGAGTCGGGCATGGCACCGATCCTGCCACCAAAGGGCCCGTTCCCCGGCGCAGGTCCACAGAACGGAAATATCGGTTGCCCGGGCTCGTAAGCTGTGTATGCGATCCGTGTTCCTTACCCCACCTGCGGAGCTCCCCCGTGCTGTCCAGCTACCGCCAGATCTTCGCCGCCCCCGGCACCCTGGCCTTCTCGTTCTCCGGATTCATAGCCCGGATGCCGATCTCGATGACCGGCATCGGCATCATCACCATGCTGTCCCAGCTGCGCGGCTCCTACGGGCTGGCCAGCGCGGTCTCGGCTGCCATGGCCGTCTCGGCCGCGGTGCTCGGCCCGCAGGTCTCCCGGCTGGTCGACCGCTACGGACAGCGGCGGATCACGCTGCCGGCGACGGCGGTCACGGTCGCCGCGGCGGTGGTCCTGCTGCTGCTCGCCCGGGCCGGGGCCCCCAGCTGGACGCTCTTCCTGCCCGCGATCGGGATGGGCGTGATGCCCAGCGCCGGCTCGATGGTCCGGGCCCGCTGGGCCAACCTGTACAGCTCGACCCCGCCCAAGCTGCACACCGCGTACTCCTTCGAGGCGGTGGTGGACGAGATCTGCTTCATCATCGGGCCGATCCTCTCCGTCACGCTGGCCACCAGCGTCTTCCCGGAGGCCGGCGTGCTGCTGGCCGGGGTCTTCCTGCTGGTCGGCGTGCTGCTCTTCACCGCCCAGCGGCGGACCGAGCCGCCGGTGCGCACCGAGGAGCACCGGGCCGGGCGGTCGGCGATCTTCTCCAAGGGTCTCCAGGTGCTGGTGGCCACCTTCGTGGCGACCGGCGCGGTCTTCGGCTCGGTCGAGGTGGTCACCCTGGCCTACGCCGAGGCCGAGGGGCACAAGAGCCTGACCGGCGTGGTGCTGGCGATCTACGCGCTCGGCTCCTGCCTGGCCGGGGTGGTGTTCGGGACGCTGAAGCTCACCGGATCGATGGCCACCCGCTTCCTGGTCGGGGTCGCGCTGATGGCGGCCAGCATGGTGCCGCTGGTGGTGGTCGGCTCGCTGGTGCACGGCACCGCCGGGCTGATCGCGATAAGCGCCGCGCTGTTCGTGGCCGGCATCTCCATCTCGCCGACCCTGATCACCGCGATGGCGCTGGTCGAGCGGCTGGTGCCGGCCACCCAGCTGACCGAGGGGATGACCTGGACCACCACCGGCCTGGCCCTGGGCGTGGCGCTCGGCTCCTCGGCCGGCGGCCTGGTGGTGGACGCGGCCGGCGCCTCGGCCGGGTACTGGGTGCCGGTGGCCTCCGCCGCCTTCGGCGCGCTGGTCGCCCTCGGCGGCATCCGGCGGCTGCGCGCGGGGCTGCCCGCCCCCGAGGCGCAGCAGCCCGTGGCGGTCTGAGACCGCTCCCCTCCGAATGATCGTCGGCGTGCCCCGGACCCCTGTTTTCCGGGGCGCGCGGCGACTACGCTCCCCCTACCCACCGGTACGGAGCGGGCCGAGGCCCGGAGCGGAGGCACCCCCATGCCCCAGGCCACCTGGCGGAACTGGGCCGGAAACCAGAGCGCCCGGCCGAGCCGGACGGCGACGCCGCGCTCGGTCGAGGAGCTGTCGGCCCTGATCGGCCACGCCGCCGAGCAGGGCCGGACGGTGAAGGCGGTCGGCTCCGGCCACTCCTTCACCGCGATCGCCTCCGCCGGGGACGGCCTGCTGATCCACCCCGACGGCCTGTCCGCGCTGCGCGGCATCGACCGCGAGGCCGGCACCGTCACCGTCGAGTCCGGCTTCCCGCTCTGGAAGCTCAACCGGACCCTGGAGGCGGCCGGCCTCTCCCTGACCAACATGGGCGACATCGAGGTGCAGACGGTCGCCGGGGCCACCAGTACCGGCACCCACGGCACCGGCCGCGACTCCGGCTCGCTGGCCGCGCAGCTGCGGGCGGTGGAGATCGTGCTGGCCGACGGCTCGGTGCAGCAGTGCTCGGCGCAGCAGAACGCCGAGCTGTACCAGGGCGCCCGGCTGGGCCTCGGCGCGCTCGGCGTGGTCAGCGCGCTGACCTTCGCGGTGGAGCCGCTCTTCCTGCTCACCGCGCACGAGCGGCCGATGGGCTTCGAGGAGGTGCTCGGCTCCTTCGAGGAGCTGGCCGCCGTCAACGAGCACTTCGAGTTCTACTGGTTCCCGCACACCGACCGCTGCTCGGTGAAGCGGAACAACCGCAGCCAGGGCCCGGCCGCGCCGCTGCCGCGCTTCAAGGCCTGGCTGGACGACGAGTTCCTCTCCAACACCGTCTGGGAGGGCGCCTGCCGGGTCGGCCGCCGCTTCCCCGGCTCGATCCCCACCATCGCCCAGCTGGCCAGCCGCGCCTGGTCCGAGCGGACCTTCACCGACGTCGCGTACAAGGTGTACACCAGCCCGCGCACGGTGCGTTTCACCGAGATGGAGTACGCCGTCCCGCGCGCGGCGGCCACCACCGTGCTGCGCGAGCTCAAGGCGCTGGTCGAGCGCTCCGACTGGAAGGTCAGCTTCCCGGTCGAGGTGCGGGTGGCACCCGCCGACGACCTCTGGCTCTCCACCGCCAACGGCCGGGACAGCGTCTACATAGCCGTCCACCTCTACCGGGGCACCCACGAGCAGGGCTACTTCACCGAGGTGGAGAAGCTGATGACCGCTCACCAGGGCCGCCCGCACTGGGGGAAGCTGCACACCCGCGACGCCGGGTACCTGGCCTCGGTCTATCCGCACTTCGGCGACTTCACCGCGCTGCGCGACAAGGTCGACCCGGGCCGGCTGTTCGCCAACGACTACCTGCGCCGGGTGCTCGGGGACTGACGGCCGGTCAGGGCGAGGGGCTCCCGGACGGCGGCTGCGCCGCGGGCTCGCCGGAAGGGGCCGTGCCCTGCGTCGGGGTCGACGACGGGGTCGGGCTGGGGGTCGGGCTCGGCGTCGGCGTCGGGCTCGGGCTGCCGGAGGGGGAGGACGAGGGCGAGGAGGACGGAGACCCCGAGGGCGTCCCGCTCGGCGTCCCGGACGGAGTCCCGGACGGGCCTCCGCTCGGCGTGGCCCCCGGCTGCTGCTTCTCCTCCGACGAGGTGTCAGGAGACGGCGGGGACTTCTCGACCGTGCCCCCGAAAGAGGTGCCCTGGCCCTGCTCTCCCTTGACGGTGGCCGCCACCGGCTGACCGGTGATCAGCTCGAAGGACACGATCGGCACCATCGCCAGCGCGAACACCAGCCCCGAGACCGCCAGGTACGTCCGCCAGGTCCAGCGCCGCTTGGCCCGCACCGTGGTCGGCTCGTTCCACTCCTCGGACAGCTCGGACACCTCGGTGACCTCGGGCAGCGGCTCCCGCTTCGACCCCTGGGTGCGGTCCACGACCTGACGGAGTTGCTCCCCACCGCGCCGGAACCAGTGCTGGAGGACCGCGCTCCCCGTGGTGGCACCGATCGAGACCACCGCGGCGCCCAGGATGGTGCCGTAGACGCCCAGCTCGGAGGCGAGCAGCGCGCCGACGATCGTGGCCAGCGCGCTCGCGGCCACCTGGGCCACGCTCAGGTCGATCCGCCGTCGGCCGCCCTCCCCCTCCTTCTCCTCGGTGGTGGTCGCTTCGGTGCGCTGCTGGGGCATCAACATCCCTCGGTCGGTACGGCTGTTCATCCGGAAAAGTCCCTCCATCTTGCACAAAGAAGGACACAACGGGCGAAAATCTGGTTCTTGGCCGCCGATATATGTGAAGATGATCACCGCGCACTGACCGACCGTCGGCTATTGGAGTGCCCGCCCTTGAGATTCCCCTGAATCCGGGGAGACTTGAGCGGCGAGCCGCCCCTCTGGATGCCACGAATGGAGTACTGTTCGTGGAGCCTGAGCCTCGGTCATCAGTGTCGGCTGTCCAGCGGACGGCGGCCGGGGCCCCCGGGCGCGACGTCGACCGGCGACGTGGCAAACAGGCAACCGTGCCACAACGGTGCGTCAGGGCGGAAGCCCGACACGCCGAGTAACTCTGCAAGGTTGTGGCCAGTCGTGAGTGGGCAGGCCACACTCAGTACGGGAGCAGCGACGCAGGTGACGTCGGCAGGCACCACCCGGGAGGTAACCGTGCCCGAACTGCGCGTCGTGGCCGTCAGCAACGACGGCACACGGCTGGTGCTCAAGGCTGCCGACAGCACGGAGTACACCCTCCCCATCGACGAGCGGCTGCGCGCCGCCATCCGTGGTGACCGCCCGCGCCTCGGCCAGATCGAGATCGAGGTCGAGAGCCACCTCCGCCCGCGGGACATCCAGGCGCGGATACGAGCCGGTGCCTCCGCCGAGGAGGTCGCCCAGGCCGCCGGCATCTCCGTGGACCGGGTGCGCCGCTTCGAGGGTCCGGTGCTGGCCGAGCGCGCGTTCATGGCCGAGCGCGCCCGCAAGACCGCGATCCGCCGGCACGGCGAGACCACCGGCCCGCAGCTCGGCGAGGCCGTCGCCGAGCGCCTCGCGCTGCGCGGGGCGGAGAAGGACACCGAACGCTGGGACTCCTGGCGGCGCGACGACGGCACCTGGGAGGTCATCCTCTCCTACCGGGCCGACGGCGAGGGCCGCAGCGCCGGCTGGACGTACGACCCGCCGCGCCGGCTGGTGCAGCCGAACGACGACGAGGCGCGGGCGCTGATCGGCGAGAACGTGGAGCGGGAGGAGGACTCCGTCTTCCCGTTCATCCCGCGGATCGCCCGGCTGCCCCAGGACCGTCCGTCCCGCCCGATGATCGAGCGGCCCTCGGCCGACCGGATCATGGCCCGGGAGGTGCGCGAGGTCCGGGAGGTCACCGCGGCGGCGGCCACCGCCGAGGTCCGCGACCCGCTGACCAGCCTGCTGGACGTGGTGCCCTCCTTCGTGCCCGCCATCGAACCGGTGGTGGCGGCCGAGGTCGAGCCGGACGAGGTCGAGGAGGCCGCTCCGGCGGCCAGCGTCGGCGCCGGTTCGGCGTACGCGGACATCCTGATGCCGCGGGCGGTCGCGCCGCACCGCGAGCGGCTGGTCGGCACCACCGACCGGCAGGCCGAGGCGGACGGGGTCCGGCCCGGTCGGCGGGCCACGGTGCCGAGCTGGGACGAGATCGTCTTCGGTTCGCGCCGCAAGAAGCAGGACTGACCGGCCGTCAGGCCGTGAGCGCGGGAGGCGGGGCCCCTCGGGGCCCCGCCTCCGCCGCGTTCCGGGGCCGGGCGGGCACCCGGTCGCGGCCGGGTCGGCCGTCTCAGGCGCCGGTCGCGGCCGGGTTGGCCGGGTCGGCCGACCACTCGCTCCAGGAGCCCGGGTAGAGCGCGGCCCCGTGGTGGCCGGCCACCGCGAGGGCCAGCAGCTCGTGCGCGGCGGTGACGCCGGAGCCGCAGTAGACCGCCACCCCGGAGGCCTCCTCGACGCCGAGTGCGCGGAACCGCGCGGCCAGCTCGGCGGCGGGCCGGAAGCGCCCGTCGGCGGCCAGGTTCTCGGTGGTCGGGGCGGAGACCGCGCCGGGGACGTGCCCGGCCCGTGGGTCCACCGGCTCGACCTCGCCGCGGTAGCGCTCCCCCGCACGGGCGTCCAACAGCAGCCCGGTGCGGGCGAGTTCGGCCGCACCGGCGGCGTCCACGGTGGGCAGCGCACCCGGCTCGGGCTTGAAGTCCCCGCCGCCGTCGGCCGGGGCCTCCGTGGTCAGCGGGCCGCCCGCCGCCGTCCAGGCGGCCAGACCGCCGTCGAGCACCCGGACGTCCCGGTGGCCGGCCCAGCGCAGCAGCCACCAGGCCCGGGCGGCCGAGGTGGCAGGCCCGGCGTCGTAGACCACCACGGGCCGGTCGGCCCGCACCCCGGCGCGGCGCAGTGCGGCACCGAACACCTCCGGGTCGGGCAGCGGGTGCCGCCCGGCGGCACCCGGCGGGGCGGCCAACTCCCGGTCCAGGTCCACGTAGTGGGCGCCGGGCAGGTGGCCGGCCGCGTACTCCTCGGCGCCGGGCGGGCCGCCCAGGGCCCAGCGGACGTCCAGCAGGGCGGGGGCGTCGGCGCCGCCGAGGGCGGCGGCCAGCTCCTCGACGTCGATCAGGGGGGAAGGGGTGCTCATGCGCGCCATTCTTCCTCCGAAACTCCCTCCTTTGTACGGTCTTTGCGCGGCTCGCCGGGGCATGTACACCACGAGTCCGCCTTCGCGGTGGAACCATTCCCCTGCGACCGGAGCACTCCGAGGAGGACCGCCATGACCGCGGTGAAGGCACGGCTTGCCCAGGGCACGCCCTGCTGGGTGAGCCTGATGACCGGCGATCCGGAGGGCGCGCAGGAGTTCTACCGCGCCCTGCTGGGTTGGGAGTTCGAGCCGGGACCGACCCCGTTCGGCGGCTACGTGCGGGCCACCCTGGGCGGGGCCCGGGTGGCCGGGCTGGGCGTCACGCCGCCCGGCTCGGGGCACGGGGTGGAGTGGACGACGTACTTCGCGGTGGACCAGGCCGACGACGTGGCGCAGCGGATCCGGGAGTGCGGCGGCACCGTGGCGGTCGGCCCGGTGCAGGCCGAGCGGGCCGGGCGCGTCGCCATCGCGGCGGACGTGACGGGCGCGGTGTTCGGCCTCTGGCAGGGCGAGGAGCACACCGGCTGGGAGCTGGTCGGCGTGCCGGGCGCCCCGGCCCGGGTGGAGCTGCTGACGCCGGACCGGGAGGGCGCCGGGTACTTCTACGACGCGGTCTTCGGGGCCGGCCCGGAGCGGACCTTCCGGGGCGGGGAGGAGCTGCGGGACGGGCCGCCGCGCTGGCGGGTCCACTTCGGCGTCACCGACCCGGACCTGACGGCCGACCTGGCCGAGCGGCTGGGCGGGCGGGTGCTGGTCTCCCCGCACGACACCGGGCACGGCCGGGTGGCCCGGCTGGCCGATCCGCAGGGCGCGCGCTTCTCGGTGATCGCGGTCTCCTGACGGAGGCTCAGGAGAGGCGATCCTCAGGCCTGTTGTGCGCCCGCCTCGCCGAACGGCAGCACGTCGGGCGAGAGCACCGAGGCACGGGCGGTGGCGGCGGTCAGCCTGCGCCGGTGGTGGCGGCGGCAGAGCACCTCGTAGCCGACCTCGGCCTCGCTCTTGGCGATGTCGCCGACCACCACCTGGGCGCCCTCGACCACCATCACCCCGCCGACCGTGCGGGCGTTGTGGGTGGCCCGGGCGCCGCACCAGCAGAGCGCCTCGACCTGGAGCACCTCGACCCGGTCGGCCAGCTCGATCAGGCGCTGCGAGCCGGGGAAGAGCCGGGTGCGGAAGTCGGTGGTGATGCCGAAGGTGAAGACGTCGATGGAGAGTTCGTCCACCACCCGGGCCAGCTGGTCGACCTGCTCGGCGGTGTAGAAGTTGGCCTCGTCGCAGATCAGGTAGTCGACCTTGCCGCCGGCCGACAGCAGGTGCACCACGTGGGCGTGGAAGTCGAAGCCGTCGGTCACCTCCTTGGCCTCGGCGCGCAGGCCGAGCCGGCTGGAGATGGTGGAGGCGCCGGCCCGGTCGTGCCGGGAGAAGATGATGCCCCGTCGGCCCCGGGCGGCGTGGTTGTGGTCGAGTTGGAGCGCGAGCGTCGACTTGCCGCAGTCCATCGTGCCCGAGAAGAACACCAGGTCAGCCATGGGTGGAACGGGGGCCTTTCGGTCGTGAGAGCTGGGGTCGGTCAGCTGCGGACTTCGAGCAGCGGCACGATCTGCTCCACCGCCGTCATCGACCCGTGCAGGCCGATCATCGAGGACTCGCCGGGCTCGCGGCGCGAGGCGATCACCGCGACGTCGTCGCGGGCGGCCGCCACCACGTCGCCGATCCGGTGGTACACCCGGTCCTCGACCACCGGGCCGAACCAGCCGGCCGCGATCGCCTGGTCCCGGGTGGCCACCCAGAACCTGTCGCCCAGCACCTCGCTCCAGACCGTGAAGACGTCGCCGGCCGCCCCGGGCACCGCGTACACGTGCCGGGCCCGGCCCTCGCCGCCGAGCAGGGCGACGCCCGCGCCCAGCTCCCAGTCCTCGTCGAAGTCGATCCGGTCCTCGGGGGCGACGTCGATCATGCCGTGGTCGGCGGTGACGTACATCGCCGAACGGGGCGGCAGCTGCTCGGCCAGCCGCTTGGCCAGCCGGTCCACCGCGAACAGCGCCATCCGCCACTCGCCCGAGTCCACCCCGTACCGGTGACCGGTGCCGTCCAGCTCGCTGACGTAGGTGTAGACCAGCGCGCGGTCGTGCTCGGCCAGCCACTGGGCGGCCAGGTCCATCCGCTCCTCGCCGGTGGTGCGGCCGAGGAAGGTGCCGCCGGAGAGGGCCACCTGGGTGAGCGGGGTCTGGGCGAACAGCGGCGAGGAGACCTGGGCGGTGGCCACGCCCGCCTGGTGCACCCGCTCGAAGACGGTGGGGTGCGGCTGCCACTCGCGCGGCGGCACCGGGGGCTGCCAGCGCAGCTGGTTCATCAGCTGGTCGCGCCCCGGCACGGCCACCGTGTACCCGGCCAGCCCGTGCGCGCCGGGCGGCAGGCCGGTGCCGACCGAGGCCAGCGAGGTGGCGGTGGTGGACGGGAAGCCGGAGGTGACGGAGCGTCCGCCCGCCGCGATCAGCGCGTTCAGGAACGGCGCGTAGTCCGGGTTCCGCTTGATCAGCTCGTAGCCCAGGCCGTCGACCAGGAAGACGCAGACCCGGTCGGCGGGCTCCAGGCCGAGGCCGTCGGCGAAGCCGGCCAGGCCGAAGCCGGCCGCCACCGCGGGCAGCAGGTCGGAGAGCGCGCCGGTGCCGTAGCGCGGCACGGGGGCGTCGGAGGGGTCGAGGATCTCGAAGTCGTCGTACCCGAGGTGCGTGGTCATGAAGGTGCGTCAGCCCCGGTTGATGGTGGCCTCGGACAGCGCCCGGGCGAAGACCAGCGACTGCGCGACCGTCTCCGGACCGTCCCCGGCCTCGCTGACCCGCAGCGACAGGTCGTCGGCGGTGGCCGAACCGGTGTAGCCGTGGTCGGCCTCGCAGTTCGGGTCCGAGCAGCCGGCCGGCTCCAGGTCGATCCGCTGGACGGCGCCCCAGCCGATGGTCAGCACCACCTCGCGCGGCAGCGTGCCGGGGGTGTACGTCTCGGGGTTGGCCACCATCCGGGAGAGCACCACGGAGTTGATCCGGTCGATCCGGACGCACTCGGTGGAGGTGGTGGCGTACGGCACCGGGTTGGACCCGTCGGCGTTCTGCTCGTCGGTGTGGCTGACCACGAACCGGCTCGGCGTCAGCACCAGGACGGTCACGTGGCGGCGCACCTCGTTGGAGTCGAAGGTGGTCTCCTGGTGGACCAGGTAGGAGACGATCGGCTCGGAGCCCACCGCCGACTCCACGGCCTCCGACACCAGGGCCGGGTAGTAGCCGCTGCGCTCGATCGCCGACCGCAGGTCCTGGGTGGTGGTGGTACCGGTCTTCGCCATAGCTCCATCCTGGCATGTCCCGCCGACGTGGCGGTCGGCGCTGCGCCGGACTTCCGGCCTCTTCGCGTCCGGTGTCGGACACAACCTAGGAAGGTTACAGGGTGCTCATGGCGCGCGGCCCCAGATCGCTGCGGACCGGCAGCGGCGCGATCCGCACCCGGGCCGCCAGCACGGCCAGCCCGCGCGGTGCCACCACCACCGGGTCCAGGTCCACCGAGGCCACTTCCGGGAGGTCGTCCACCAGCCGGGAGACCCGCAGCAGCAGCTCCTCCAGGGCCCCGGTGTCCACCGGCTCGGCGCCCCGCCAGCCGAACAGCAGCGGGGCCGCCCGCACCTCGCGGACCAGCGCCGAGACGTCCTGGTCGGTGGCCGGGACCAGCCGGTGCGCGACGTCGCCGAGCAGCTGGGACGGGGCGCCGGCCAGGCCGAAGGAGAGGATCGCGCCGACCGCCGGGTCGACGGTGGCGCCGATCACGGTGTCCACCCCGCGCGGCGCGAGCCGCTGCACCACCAGCCGGGCCTTGGCCGCTCCGCCCAGCAGCGCGTCCAACTCCCGGAAAGCGCGCCGCAGTCCGGGCTCCCCGGTGAGGTCGAGGCGGACGCTGCCCAGGTCGGCGCGGTGGCGCAGGTGCTCGGCGGTGGCCTTGAGCGCGACGGGGTAGCCGAGCGCGGCGGCCGCCCGCAGGGCGCTCTCCTCGTCGGGCGCGGGCAGCGCGGGGTGGACGTCGATGCCGTAGTGGCCGAGCAGCTCGGCGGCCTGCTCGTCGGAGAGGACGATCCGCGCGCCGCCGGGCTGGGTCCGGGCCGCCACCGCCGTCCTGGTCTGCAGCGCGGCCTCCACCAGGGCGCGGGCCCGGTCCTCGGCGATCCGGTCCAGCTCGGGGACCCGGGCGGTCTGCTCGGCCTCGGCGGTGCGGCGGCGCCAGTCGGCGTAGCGGGCCGCCTGGGCCAGCGCGTGCACGGCCCGCTCGGGTGCCGGGTAGGCCGGGATCCGAGCCGCCTTGAGCCGCTCGGGCAGGTCGGTCAGCGCCAGGTGGGCGAGCAGCAGCGGCTTGCCCAACTCCCTTGCCCTTCCAGCCACTTCGATCAGGGCGTCGGCGAACTCCGGCTCCTGGGCGCCGCGTTCGGTCGGCGGGCGGTGGGTGGCGATCGGCGGGATGGTCACCGCGATCACCGCGTCCACCGCCGGGTCGGCCAGCGCGGTGTCCAGCGCGATCCGGAAGTTCTCGCCGGTGGCACCGGTGGTCAGGTCCACCGGGGTGCCGGGGCGCAGGCCGGCGCTCAGGCAGGCGTCGTGGGTGAGCAGTCCGAGCGAGTCCGAGTTTCCCACCACCGCGACGCGGTCCCCGGCCGGGAGCGGCTGGAAGGCCAGCAGCTCCCCGGTGTCGAACAGCTCGGTGATGGTCTCCACCCGGACCACCCCGGCCTGCTGGAACAGCGCGTCCACGGTCTCGTCCCGCAGCCCGCTGGAGGCCGGCTGCACGGCGTGGCCGGGCGGCAGGCTGCCGGTGTGCCGAGCCCCCTTGACCACCACCACCGGCTTGCTCGCGGCGAGGCGCCGGGCGATCCGGGTGAACTTCCGCGGGTTGCCGAAGGACTCCAGGTAGAGCAGCACCACCTCGGTCGCCGGATCGTCCTCCCAGTACTGCAGCCAGTCGTTGCCGGAGACGTCGGCGCGGTTGCCGACCGAGGCGAAGGAGGAGATCCCCAGGCCCCGGCGGTGCGCGGTCTCCAGCAGCGCCACACCGATCGCCCCGGACTGGCAGAACAGGCCGAACGGGCCCCGGCCGGGCAGTGCCGGGGAGAGCGAGGCGTTCAACGGCCGCTCGGGATCGGTGTTCACCAGGCCGAAGGCGTTCGGCCCGATCACCCGCATCCCGGCCGCCCGGGCCTGGCGCACCAGCGCCCGCTGACGGTCCCGCCCCTCCGGACCGGTCTCCGCGTAACCGGCGGTGACCACCACCAGGCCCTGCACGCCGTGCGCCCCGCACTCGGCGACGGCCTGCGGCACGGCGGGCGCCGGGACGGCGATCACCGCCAGGTCCACCGGGCCGGGGATCTCCAGCACCGAGCGGTGGCTGGGCACGCCGTCGATCGGGGTGCCCGGCTCCGCGTTCCGGTTCACCGCGAACAGCTCGCCCGCGAAGCCGCCGCCGCGCAGGTTGCGCAGCAGCGAGCGGCCGACCGACTGCGGCTGGCGGGAGACCCCGATCACCGCGACCGAACGGGGCGTCAGCAGCCGCTGCACCGAACGGGCCTCGGCCCGGTGCTCGCGGGCCCGCATCACCGCCAGCGCGGAGTCGGTGGGCTCCAGGTCGAACTCCAGGTGCACCACGCCGTCGGCGAAGGACCGGCGCTGGACGTAGCCCGCGTCGGTGAAGACCTTCACCATCTTCCGGTTCTCCGGCAGCACCTCGGCCTGGAAGCGGCGGATGCCGCGCTCCTGGGCCACGGCCGCGATGTGCTCCAGCAGCGCCGAGGCCACGCCGCGGCCCTGGTGGGCGTCCTGCACCAGGAAGGCCACCTCGGCGTCCGTCCCGGTGACGGAGGGGCGGCCGTCGGGGTCGATCCGGTCGTAGCGGACGGTGGCGATGAAGCGGTCCCGCACCACGACGGCCAGGCCGACCCGGTTGACGTAGTCGTGGTGGGTGAAGCGGCGGACGTCCTTGTCGGAGAGCCGGGGGTACGGCGCGAAGAACCGGAAGTACTTCGACTGGTCCGAGACCTGTTCGTAGAACTCCACCAGCCGGTCGGCGTCGGCCTCGGTGATCGGGCGGATCCGGGCCGTGCCGCCGTCGCGCAGCAGGACGTCGGCCTCCCAGTGCTGGGGGTAGCTGTGCTCGTCGCCGTGCGGCGCACCGTCTTCCACAGCGTCAGGTTAGACGCTCCCGGCCTCCACCGAGCAGGCCTCTCACCCCGCTGGCCCGGCGGGTCCCGCCTGCGCTTCCGGTTCGGCCCGGGCCCCCTCCCCCGCCCTCCCCCCGGCTCCGCGCAGCGGCCCCCTCACCCCTTCGCCCCGGCGAGCCTCACCGGCACCGCGGGTGGTCCCGGGCAGGGTGGGACTTTGGCCACCAAAGAGTCCCGCACCGGCGCGACCTCGCCGTTTGCATGCGACACTGGTCTAGACAACCCAGCTCCACCAGCACCACCTGAAAGGCACGTCACATGGCTGAGCGCCGCGTCACCATCGGTTGGGCCGAGGGCCTGCACGCCCGTCCCGCCTCCGTCTTCGTCCGGGCGGCGACCGCCGTGGGCGTGCCCGTCACCATCGCCAAGGAGGGCGGCAACCCGGTCAACGCCGCCTCCATGCTGGCGCTGCTGGGCCTCGGCGCCCAGGGCGGCGACCCGGTCGTCCTGGCCTCCGACGCCGAGGGCGCGGACGAGGCGCTGGACCGCCTGGCGAAGCTGGTCCAGGAGGGCCTGGACGAGCTCCCCGCCGCCTGACGCACCATCCGAAGGGGCGCGCCACCGGTCAGCCGGCGGCGCGCCCCTTCCGTGCGCCCGGACCTCAGAACACGGACCACCCCGTGGCGGTGGTCAGCGCGTCCAGCGCCGCCACGCCCAGCACCGAGTTCCCCGCCTGGTCCAGCCCCGGGCTCCACACGCAGACCGCCCCGCGCCCCGGCAGCACCGCCAGGATCCCGCCGCCGACCCCGCTCTTGCCCGGCAGCCCGACCCGGAAGGCGAACTCCCCCGCCGCGTCGTACGTGCCGCAGGTGAGCAGCACCGCGTTCACCCGCTTCGCCTCGCTCCGGCTCAGCAGCCGCGAGCCGTCCGCCCGCACCCCGTGCCGGGCCAGGAACCGCCCCACCAGCGCCAGGTCCCGGCAGCTCGCGGTCATCGCACAGTGCGCGTAGTAGTGCGCCAGCACGCTCTCCACCGGGTTGCGCAGGTTGCCGTAGCTGGCGATGAAGTGCGCCAGCGCCGCGTTCCGGTGCCCGTGCCGGGCCTCCGAGGCGGCCACCGCGTCGTCCACCTCGATCGCCTCGTTGCCCGACTCCGCCCGCAGGAAGTCCCGCACCGCACCGACCGCGTCCCCGGTCAGCTCCAGCAGACGGTCCGTCACCACCAGGGCGCCGGCGTTGATGAACGGGTTGCGCGGGATGCCCTGCTCCGTCTCCAGCTGCACCAGCGAGTTGAACGGATTGCCCGAGGGCTCCCGGCCGACCCGCCGCCACAGCGCGTCGCCGTCCTCCCCGCCCTCGGCGAGGGCCAGCGCCAGGGTGAACAGCTTGGAGACGCTCTGCACCGAGAACGGCGTCTCCCAGTCCCCCGCGCCGTACACCTCACCGTCCACCGTCGCGATCGCCATGCCGAACGCCGTCGGGTCGACCGCCGCCAGGGCCGGGATGTAGTCAGCCGGCCGGCCGCGCTCGGGCGCGCTCAGCGCGGTCGCCATCGCCTGGTGCAAGAGCTGCTGGTAGTCCACCCGGCCATTGTGCGAGCACCCGTCCCACCAGTCGAAATGCCGTTCGCATTCGGACGGCTGGACCGCCTACGGTGCCGGGATGACCGCCACCGCCCCGCCACCCGCACCACTGCCCGCACCGCCGCTCGTCCCGCCGCTCGTCCCGCCCCGCGCCGCCCTCCGGGACACCCTCGGCGTGGGCATCGGGATCTTCCCGCTCGGGCTGGCCTTCGGCGTGCTGCTCACCCAGAGCGGCTACGCCTGGTGGTGGGCCCCGCTCTTCTCGGTGCTGATCTACGCCGGCTCGGTGGAGTTCCTGGCCATCGGCCTGCTGATCGCCGTCACCCCGCTCGCCTCGCTCGCCATGACGACCTTCCTGGTCAACTTCCGGCACGTCTTCTACGGGCTCTCCTTCCCGCTGCACCGCGTCCGGGGCCGGCTCGGCAAGGCCTACAGCATCTACTCGCTGACCGACGAGGCCTACGCCCTCACCGCCACCAAGCCGGCCGAGACGCTCTCCTCGGGCTACGTGCTCGGCATCCAGGCCCTCTGCCAGGCCTACTGGGTGACGGGCGGTCTGCTCGGCGCCCTGCTCGGCTCCGCCCTCCCGGCCGGTCTGGAGGGACTGGATTTCACCCTCACCGCCCTGATCGCGGTCCTCGCCGTCGAGGGCTACCGCGCCACCCGCGACGTCCCCGGCCCGGTCCTCGGACTGCTCTCCGCCCTGACCGCCCTGCTGATCGCCCCCGACCAACTGCTGGCCGTCGCCCTCGGCCTCTACGTCGCCGCCCTCGCCGTCCGCCACACCCTCAGGAGCCGCCGCCGTGCCCAGTGACCGCTACCTCCTGACCGGCCTCCTGGTGATGCTCGCCGTCACCCTCGCCCTCCGCGCCGCCCCCTTCCTCCTGCTGGGCCGCCTCCGCGACTCCCCCTTCCTCACCTACCTCTCCACCGCCATGCCCGCCGGCGTGATGGTCATCCTCGCCGTCTACACCCTCCACGGCACCACCGCCGCCACCGCCCTCCCCGCCGCCGCCGGCCTGACCACCACGGTCGGCCTCCAACTCTGGCGGCGCAGCGCCCTGCTGAGCGTCCTGGCGGGCACGGCGGTCTACATGACGGCGCTCCAGCTCGGCTGAGCGGACAAATCGCCTTTAGCAAATCCATCCGATCGGATGGTCCGAGCCGATTTCAGGAACGACGCACATCATCGGCCTTCGACCTCGAACGCCCCGAGCACGCCTACATGTTCGGCTTCCTTCAGGCGGACGGGCACCTCCGCCTGGAAAGCCGCAACAGGGGCCGCCTCACTGTGGAGATCTCCGCGCGCGACGCCCCACTCCTTGAGGAGTTCCAGCGGCTCTGCCCCTACTACAGCTCGATCAGGTACCGCACCCGCAGCACCAACTTCGCCGCCGAACACACCTCGGTCGCATGGACGGTCTGCGCCCGCGAGTTCCGCGAGACGCTCCAGGCGCTCGGCCTACCACCCGGCCGGAAGTCCGACACCATAGCTCCGCCCACGGTGCCACACTCCGAACGCGACTACCTGCGCGGCTTGGTGGACGCTGATGGCTCACTGGGCCGTACCGGGAGGGACCTGCCGTTCATCGGTCTCACCACCAAGAGCGATGTGATCGCCGCTCACTTCGGGGCGTACGCCGAGCGGATCACCGGCCTCCGACGCATCATCAACCGCAACTCCCGTGACGACATCTACAACATCTGCATCACGCGAGAGGATGCCGTCGCGATCACCGACGACCTCTACTACCCGGGTTGCCTGGCCCTGCCGAGGAAGCTCGAGTCGGCACATCAGGTGACGAGTTGGATCCGGCCTGCCAGTGTGCGGAAGATCAGTCGTCGCTCCTGGACCGACGAGGAGACCGAACTCCTCCTCGCCACAGCGGACCCGGCGGAGGCCGCCGTCCTGCTGAACCGCACGGTCCAGAGCTGCCAGATGCGCCGCTGGCGCGTCCAAGGACCGAAAAAGGCCAGGGTGCGCTTCCCGCGCCCCCTGGCCTGATCCGTCAACCCTTCACGCAGATGAGCTGCTTGAGCTGAGCCACCACCTCGACGAGGTCGCGCTGCTGGTCCATCACCTTCTCGATGGACTTGTAGGCGCCCGGGATCTCGTCCACCACGCCGCTGTCCTTGCGGCACTCGACGCCCTTGGTCTGGTCCGCCAGGTCCTGCGCGGTGAACTTCTTCTTCGCCGCCGTCCGGCTCATCTTCCGACCCGCGCCGTGCGAGGCCGAGTTGAACGCCGCCGCGTTGCCGAGGCCGCGGACGATGTACGAACTGGTGCCCATCGAGCCCGGGATGATCCCGTACTCTCCGCCGCCGGCCCGGATCGCGCCCTTGCGGGTGACCAGCAGGTCGACGCCGTCGTACTGCTCCTCCGCCACGTAGTTGTGGTGGCAGCTGATCTCCGGCTCGAACGCGACCTTCGCCTTCGGCAGCTCCCGCCGGACGACGTCCTTGAACAGGGCCATCATCAGCGCACGGTTGTACTTGGCGTACTCCTGCGCCCAGAACAGGTCCGAACGGTAGGCCGCCATCTGCGGAGTGTCCGAGATGAAGACCGCCAGGTCACGGTCGACCAGTCCCTGGTTGTGCGGAAGTCCACGGGCGACGCCCATGTGATGCTCCGCCAGCTCCTTGCCGATGTTCCGCGACCCGGAGTGCAGCGTCAGCCAGATCGACCCCTCGGTATCGAACAGCAGTTCGAGGTAGTGATTTCCGCTGCCGAGCGTCCCCATCTGCTGCATGGCCCGCTCGCGCCGCCACTTCACCTCAGGAGCGACCCCGTCGAAGCGCTGCCAGAAGTCGTCCCAGCCCGCCGTGGCGAAGCCGTGGAGCTTGCCCGGATCGATCGGATCCGAGTGCAGCCCACGCCCCACCGGGATGGCCTGCTCGATCTTCGAGCGCAGCCGCGACAGGTCGTCGGGCAGGTCCTTCTTCGTGAGCGAGGTCTTCACCGCGCTCATCCCGCACCCGATGTCGACGCCGACCGCCGCCGGGCAGACCGCGCCCTTCATGGCGATGACGGACCCGACCGTGGCGCCCTTCCCGAGGTGCACGTCCGGCATCACGGCGAGGCCGTGCAGCCACGGGAGGGAGCTGATGTTGCGGAGCTGCTGCATCGCGGCGCCCTCGACCGTCGAGGGGTTGGTCCACATCCGGATCGGGACGCGGATGCCGGGTACTTCGGTGTACGACATGGTGAACGACCTCCACGGGTCGGCTGGTTCAAGCGTAAGGAGAACGAACTGCCACGCGAAGCTTCCGGCGTGGCTCGGGGAAGACCGAGAGGGCTCAGAGAGCCGCACAGGGGAAGTACGGCCTCGGGGAGCCAGTTCGTCGCTCGACCCGCATGGTGACCGCCTCCTCTCCCGTGCTCGATGGCCGCCCGTGTGGCGACGGGAGCAATCTAGCCACAGCCACCGACAGCGGCACAACGAAATAAAAAACGGCCCGGCGGAGCCGAAAGGGCTCCACCGGGCCGCGTGCCGACGGTGCGTCAGCTCACCACGGTGACCTCGCCGATCCCCAACTCCCGCACCGCGTCCGCGAACGCGGAGGCGTCGCCGACCAGCACGGTGACCAGCCGGTCCGGCGGGAAGGCGGCGACGACGGCCGAGGTGGCGGCGTCGGTGCCGAGGGCGGCGAGCTGCCGGTAGACCTCAGCCTGGTAGTCGTCGGGCAGGTACTGCTCGACCTGGTCGGCCAGGGTGGCGGCCACCGATCCGGCCGTCTCGAACTTGAGCGGGGCGACCCCGACCAGGAACTGCACGGCCTCGTCGCGCTCGGCGTCGGTGAGGCCCTCGGCGGCGAGGGTGCGCAGGATGGTCCAGGTGTCGGCCAGGGCGGGGGCGGTGGAGGCGGTGTCCACCGAGCCGCTGATGGCGAGCAGGGAGCGGCCGGTGCCGGCCGCGTTGGAGCGCAGCGGCTGGGCGAAGGACCGGACGCCGTAGGTGTAGCCCTTCTCCTCGCGCAGGACGCGGTCCAGGCGGGAGGTGAGGGTGCCGCCGAGGCAGTAGGTGCCGAGGATCTGGGCGGCCCAGTCGGCGGAGTGGCGGTCGGGGCCGATCCGGCCGATGAGCAGCTGGGTCTGGACCGATCCGGGCCGGTCGACGATGACGACCCGTCCGGTGTCGTCGGCGGTGACGGCGGCGTGCGCGCTGGGCTCGACGGCGGTGCCGGTCCACTGGCCGAGGGTGGCCTCCAGCAGGGCGGGGAGGTCGATGCCGGTGAGGTCGCCGACCACGACCGCGGTGGCGGTGGAGGGGCGGACGTGCGCGGCGTAGAAGGCGTGGACGGCGGCCCGGGTGATGTTCTTGACCGTGTCGGCGGTGCCGCTGCGCGGGCGGGAGAGGCGGTCGGCCTCCTCGAAGAGCTCGGCGTAGAGGGCCTTGGCGGCGCGGCGGGCCGGGTTGGCCTGCTCGTGCTGGATCTCGTCGAGGCGGTTGGCGACCAGGCGCTCGATCTCGTCCTCGGGGAGGGCGGGGGCGCGCAGGGCGTCGGCGACCAGGCTGAGGCCGCGCTCCAGGCGGGAGGCGGGGACTTCGAGGGAGACCCGGATGCCGGGGTGGTCGGCGTGGGCGTCCAGGGTGGCGCCGGCCCGCTCGAGCTCGCCGGCGAACTGCTCGGCGGTGAGGGTGTCGGTGCCCTCGCTGAGGGCGCGGGCGAGGATGTTGGCGATGCCGTCGAGGCCGTCGGGTTCGGCGGCCAGCGGGGCGTCCAACTGGATCTCCACGGCGACCAGTTGCTGGCCGGGGCGGTGGCAGTCCAGCACCGTGAGGCCGTTGCCGAGGACGGACCGCTCGGGGGCCGGGAAGGCCCACGGGCTCGGGTCGCCGGCGGTCGGCTTGGGGTGGAAGGTCATGGTGGGGGTGGGGTCGGTCATGCCGCCGCCTCCTCGTCCTGGGTGTCGTCAGCGGCAGCGTCGTCGGAGTCGCCCGCGGTGGGTTCGTAGACCAGCACGGCGCGGTTGTCGGGCCGAAGGCGGGCGGCGGCCACGGCCTTGACCTCCTCGGCGGTGACGTCGAGGACCTTGCCGAGCGCCTCGTTGAGCAGCTTGGGGTCGCCGAACAGGACCGCGTAGCGGCAGAGTTCGTCGGCGCGGCCGGCCACGGTGGTGAGGCGGTCGAGCCATTCGCGCTCGATCTGGGCCTGGGCCCGCTCGAGCTCCTCGGCGGTGGGACCCTCGGCGGCGAAGCGGGCGAGCTCCTCGTCGACGGCGGTCTCGATCTGGGCGATGGTGGCGTCGCCGGAGGTCTTGACGTCGAGCCAGCCGAGCGAGGGGGCGCCGGCCAGGCGGAGCAGGCCGAAGCCGGCCGAGACGGCGGTGCGGTCGCGGCGGACCAGCCGGTTGTAGAGCCGGCTGGACTCGCCGGAGCCGAGGATGGTGAGCGCCAGGTCGGCGGCGTCGGCCTCGCGGGTGCCGTCGTGCGGCAGGCGGTAGGCGGCCATCAGGGCGCGGGAGGGGACGTCCTCGCGGATCAGCTCGCGGACCTCGGCGCCGATCACCTCGGGCAGGGTGCCGTCGCGCGGGGGCTGCTTGCCGTCGTGGGCGGGGATGGTGCCGAAGTACTTCTCGACCCAGGCGATGGTCTGCTCGGGGTCGAGGTCGCCGACGATGGAGAGCACCGCGTTGTTGGGCGCGTAGTAGGTGCGGAAGAACGCGCGGGCGTCCTCCAGCGTGGCGGCGTCCAGGTCGGCCATGGAGCCGATCGGGGTGTGGTGGTACGGGTGGCCGTCGGGGAAGGAGAGTGCGGTGAGCTTCTCGAAGGCGGTGCCGTAGGGCACGTTGTCGTAGCGCTGGCGGCGTTCGTTCTTGACGACGTCGCGCTGGTTCTCCATCGAGGTGTCGTCGAGGGCGGCCAGCAGGGAGCCCATCCGGTCGGCCTCCAGCCAGAGCGCGAGCTCCAGTTGGTGGGCGGGCATGGTCTCGAAGTAGTTGGTGCGCTCGAAGCTGGTGGTGCCGTTGAGCGAGCCGCCGGCGCCCTGGACCAGTTCGAAGTGGCCGTTGTTGGAGACGTTGGCGGAGCCCTGGAACATCAGGTGCTCGAAGAGGTGGGCCAGGCCGGTGCGCCCCTTCACCTCGTGGCGGGAGCCGACGTCGTACCAGAGGCAGACGGCGGTCACCGGGGTGAGGTGGTCCTCGGAGAGCACCACGCGCAGGCCGTTGGCCAGGCGGTGCTCGGTGATGGCGAGTCCTCGGGTGGAGGCGGGGGCCGGGTTGGCCATGCTGGGTCCTTCCCGTCTTCGGTCGGTCGCGGCCGGACGGCTGGTCCGGGTGGCAGGGATGCCGTTCCTCATTCTGGTGCAACGCACGGCGCGTCCGGTTGTGCCCGCGCCAACGGTGCGTTCGCCACGGGCGGACGCGGCGTCAGGGGGGAGGGGGTTGACTGGGGCTGTCAGCCTTAGGGTTCACAATGGGGGGCGCCGTACCCCGGCGCCGAGCCCGGACGTTTACCGAAGTACCGTCAGAGACGCAAGGGAGCCAAGCCGCGATGGCCCGCCGCAGTTCGCCCACCCCGCCGCCCGGAGACTACGAGGAGCGCATCCTCGACGTGGACGTGGTGGACGAGATGCAGGGCTCCTTCCTGGAGTACGCCTACTCGGTCATCTACTCCCGCGCCCTGCCCGACGCGCGCGACGGCCTGAAGCCGGTGCACCGCCGGATCCTGTACCAGGCCAACGAGATGGGCCTGCGCCCGGACCGCGCGCACGTCAAGTGCGCCCGTGTGGTGGGCGAGGTGATGGGCCGTCTGCACCCGCACGGCGACGCCTCGATCTACGACTCCGTGGTCCGGATGGCGCAGCCGTTCTCGATGCGGCTGCCGCTGATCGACGGTCACGGGAACTTCGGTTCGCTGGGGAACGACGACCCGCCGGCCGCGATGCGGTACACCGAGTCGCGGCTGACGGCCGCCTCGATGGCGATGGTGGAGTCGATCCACGAGGACACCGTCGAGTTCGGGCCGAACTACGACGGCAGCGAGCAGGAACCGACGGTCCTGCCGTCGGCGTTCCCGAACCTGCTGGTGAACGGCGCCACCGGCATCGCGGTCGGCATGGCGACCAACATGCCGCCGCACAACCTGGCGGAGGTGGTGGCCGCCGCCCGGCACCTGATCAAGCACCCGCAGGCGGACCTCGAGACGCTGATGCGCTTCGTGCCGGGCCCGGACCTGCCGACCGGCGGGCGGATCGTCGGCCTGTCGGGCATCCGGGACGCGTACGAGTCGGGCCGCGGCACCTTCAAGATCCGGGCGACGGTCTCGATCGAGGCGGTGACGGCCCGTCGCAAGGGCATCGTGGTCACCGAGCTGCCGTTCAGCGTCGGCCCGGAGAAGGTGATCGGCAAGATCAAGGACCTGGTCGGCGCCAAGAAGCTCCAGGGCATCGCCGACGTCAAGGACCTGACGGACCGTGAGCACGGTCTGCGCCTGGTCATCGAGGTGAAGAACGGTTTCGTTCCCGAGGCGCTGCTGGAGCAGCTCTACAAGCTGACGCCGATGGAGGAGACCTTCGGCATCAACAACGTGGCGCTGGTGGACGGCCAGCCGTTGACGCTGGGCCTGAAGGAGCTGCTGGAGGTCTACGTCGACCACCGGTTCACGGTGGTCCGGCGGCGCAGCGACTTCCGCCGCCGCAAGCGGCAGGAGCGGCTGCACCTGGTCGAGGGCCTGCTGGTCGCGCTGGTGGACATCGACGAGGTCATCGCGATCATCCGCTCCAGCGACAACGCGACCCAGGCGAAGGAGCGGCTGATCGAGCGCTTCTCGCTGTCGGAGACGCAGACCGCGTACATCCTGGACACCCCGCTGCGCCGCCTCACCCGCTTCGACCGGGTGGAGCTGGAGGACGAGCAGGCCAAGCTGCTGACGGAGATCGCGGAGCTGACCGAGATCCTGGACTCGGACAGCAGGCTGCGCAGTGTGGTCTCGGGTGAACTCGCGGCGGTGGCGAAGCAGTTCGGCACCGAGCGGCGCACCGTGCTGCTGGAGGCCGGGGCGGCCCCGGCCGCCTCGCTGGCGGTGCCGCTGGAGGTCGCGGACGATCCGTGCCGGGTGCTGCTGTCGGCGACGGGCCTGCTGGCCCGGACGGCGGACGGCGAGCCGGTGGAGTTCTCCGAGACGCGCTCCAAGCAGGACGTGGTGGTGTCGGCGGTGCCGGCCACCGCGCGGGCCGACGTCGGGGCGGTGACGACGGCCGGGCGGGTGCTGCGGCTGCCGGTGATCGACCTGCCGGCGCTGCCGCCCTCGCCGTCGTTCTCGCTGGCCGGGGGTGCGGCGGTGGGCGAGTTCCTCCGCCTGGACGACGGTGAGCGGGTGATCGCGCTGACCACGCTGGACGAGTCCTCGCCGGGTCTGGCGCTGGGCACGGTGCAGGGCGTGGTGAAGCGGGTGGTGCCCGAGTGGCCCGCCAACAAGGACGAGTTCGAGGTCATCGCGCTCAAGGACGGCGACGAGGTGGTCGGTGCGGTGGAGCTGCGCACCGGCGAGGAGGATCTGGTCTTCATGACCTCGGACGCCCAGCTGCTGCGCTACCCGGCCGGCCAGGTCCGCCCGCAGGGCCGCCCGGCGGGCGGCATGGCGGGCGTCAAGCTCGCCGACGGCGCCCGGGTGCTCTCCTTCACCGCGGTGGACCCGGCGGCGGACGCGGTGGTGGTCTCGGTGGCCGCCGCCTCGGGCACGCTCTCCGGTTCGGAGCACAGCAGTTGGAAGGTCACGCCCTTCGAGCTCTACCCGCGCAAGGGGCGCGCCACCGGCGGCGTCCGGGTGCAGCGCTTCCTCCGCGGCGAGGACGGCCTGGCCTTCGCCTGGGCCGGCCCGGCCCCGGCCCGTGCCTGCACCGCCAACGGCGCTCCGGTCGACCTCCCGGAGCGCGATCCGCGCCGCGACGGCTCGGGCACCCCGGTCACCGGCACCGTCGCCGCGGTGAGCGGGCCGACGGCCTGAGGGGTCGAGGGGGCCGACGGGCCGAGCGGGCCGACGGTCTGACGCGAACGGGAGGGCGGTACCGGATCACCGGTGCCGCCCTCCCGTCGTCGCCGCCGGGATCCGACGGAACAAGTTCGTACTCACTGCGGCCGGGGGGCGGGGAAGGGTAGCCTTACCGGCGTGAGCACTTGTGCGACGCTGTCCCGCGAACTGACCGAGCCGCTGTCCGCGACGGCGGCCACCGCGGCGACCTGGCTGCTGGTGGAACAGGCCGGCCCCTGGGGCGCGAAGGCCCTGACGGAGAGTCACCTGGACCCGGCGGTCGGCCGGGCGCTGGACGCGGCGGCCGCGGGCACCGGGGTCCGGGTGGCACTGATCCGGCGGCCCGGCCGGCACGCGGACCGCCTGGGGACCGCCCGGCACGAGGTGGTCCTCGCGCACACCGCTCCGGGCCGCTCCTGGGTGCGCCGCACCGGCGTGGCCGATCCGGCGGAGCTGCTCGCCCTGGACTTCGCCGCGCTGGGGGCGGGCGAGCACGGCGGCTTCGGCGCCGAGCACCGCGGCGACCCGCTGGCCCTGGTGTGCACCAACGGCCGCCGGGACCGGTGCTGCGCGCTGCTCGGCCGTCCGCTGGCGGCCGAGCTGGCCGCGGCCGGCCACGCGGAGGTGTGGGAGGTGACCCACCTGGGCGGGCACCGCTTCTCCCCCACCATGCTGGTGCTCCCGTTCGGCTACGCGTACGGGCGGCTGAGCCCCACGGCCGCCAAGGAGGTGCTGGCGGCCACCGCCGTCGGCCACGTGGTGCCGGAGTTCTCGCGCGGCCGCTCGTGCTGGGACCGGCCGGGCCAGGCCGCCGAGCAGGCGGTGCGGCTGCTGACCGGCGAGAGCGCCGCCGACGCCCTGACGGTGGACCAGGAGCGGGACGGCGAGGGCTGGCGGGTGACGGTCCGTCACCAGAACGGCCGGGCCTGGCGGGCCGAGGTGACGGCGGGGGTGAGCGAGCCGCCCCGGGCGGAGAGCTGCGGCAAGGCCGCGGCCACGCCGTCCCGGATGGACGTCACCTCGCTGACCGCCCTGGCCGACCTCGGCTGACACCCGTCTGCCCCCGTCCGGCCCTCAGCCGGCCTTGGAGACGAACTCCGTGGTGTAGGTACGGGCCAGGTCGATCGACGCCTCCTTGCCCTGGACGTCCGGGTGGAAGGCGCCGAGCACCGCGAGCACCGTCTTCGGCCCCTCCGGCGGCATCACCCCGTCGGTGGTAAACATCGGCAGGGTGGCCTTGATCGCCGCCGCGTACTGCTCGGCGCCGCCCTGGGCGTAGTCGGCGGGCATCTTGGCGGCGATCTCCTCGGGGGTGTGGGTGTTCATCCACGTGAGGGTCTTCACGAAGGCGTTCGCCAGCTTCTGCACGGTCTCCTTGTTCTGCTGGACCCAGGCGGTGTTCATGTAGAGCGAGGAGGAGGGGTAGAGGCCGCCGAGGGCGGCGCGCGAGCCCTCGGGGGTGCGCATGTCGTAGAGCACGGTGCCGATCTGCTTGGCCAGGACGTTGGCCACGGTCGGGTCGGTGGTCATCCCGGCGTCGATCGAGCCCTGCTGCATGGCGGCGATGAAGGTCTGCCCGGCGCCGACCGCGATCGGGCTGAACTCGCTGACCGCGACGCCGTTCTTGACGGCCAGGTACTTGGTGAGGAAGTCGGTGGAGGAGCCGATGCTGGTGACGCCGAGCTTCTTGCCCTTGAAGTCGGCGCCGCTGCGGATCGCCCCGGCCTGCTTGGCCGAGACCACCTCGACCTCCCCGGGCGCCTGGGAGAACTGGACCACCGACTGCACCTCCTTGCCCTTGGCCTGGAGGTCGATGGTGTGGTCGTAGAAGCCGACGGCGCCCTGCACGTCCCCGGCGAGCAGCGCGGTGGTGGCGTTCACCCCGGCGGGCTCGGTGAGGAGTTCGACGTTGACCCCGGCCTCGGCGAAGTGGCCGAGCCGCTGGGTGAGCATGGCGGGCAGGTAGATCACCTTGTCCAGCCCGCCGACCATGATCTTGACCTTGGGGCCCTCGACCACCGGACCGGAGCCGGCGCTGTGCGAGGAGGAGGCCTCGTTGGCGCAGGCGGTGAGGGTGAGCAGCAGGGCGGCGGCGAGGAGAGCGGTTCTGCGCACGGGTGGGTGCCTTTCGATGAGGAGGTGAGGGGGCGTCAGCGGCCGTCGCCGGAGTCGGCCGGCTTCCAGCGGAAGAGCCGCTTCTCGGCGAAGGTGAGCAGCCCCTCGGTGAGCAGGGCGACCACGGCGAGGATGGTCATCGCCGCGTACACCCCGGCCGCGTTGAAGGTGCCCTGGGCAGCAGCGACCAGCAGGCCGAGGCCCTTGGTGGCGCCGATGTACTCGCCGACGATGGCGCCGATCAGGGCGAAGCCGAAGGAGACGTGCAGGCTGGTGAAGATCCAGCTGGTGGCGGCCGGGATGACCACCCGGAAGGTGACCTGGCGGTTGGAGGCGCCCAGGATGCGGGCGTTGGCGATCAGGTTGCGGTCCACCTCGCGGGCGCCCTGGAAGGCGTTGAAGAAGACCGGGAAGAAGACCAGCACCACGGCGGAGGCCACCTTGGAGGCCGGGCCGAGGCCGAACCAGATCAGGAAGATCGGGGCCAGCACGATCCTGGGGATCGCGTTGAGCACCTTGATGTAGGGGCCGAACACGTCCGCCAGGAAGCGGACCCGGCCGAGCGCGATGCCCAGCAGCACGCCGCCGACCACGCCGACCACCCAGCCGGTGAGGGCCTCGTAGAGGGTGTAGCCGATCTGCTCGCCGAGCGAGCCCTGTGCGGTGCCGTGGGTGGTCCACTGCCAGATCTGGGCCCAGATCCGGGACGGCTGGGAGAAGTTGAACGGGTCGACGACCCCGGTGCGGGCGGCCAGCTCCCAGAGGCCGAGGAAGCCCGCCAGCACGGCGGCGCGGGCCCCGGCGACGCCCAGGCGGCGCTGCCGGGCGGCCCGTTCGCGGGCCTCGGTGCGGGAGCCGGCGGCGGCCGGAGCGGCGGCGGGCGGGGTGACGGTGTCAGGCTGCACGGTCGGCTCCTCGTTCGGCACCTCGTTCACGGGTGATCCGGACCTCCTCGCCGAGGGAGGCCCAGATCTCCCGGTACAGCTCGACGAAGCGGGGTTGCAGGCGGACGGCCTCGACGGTGCGCGGCCGGGGCAGGTCCACGGTGAAGACCTCCTTGACGGTGGCGGGGCCCGCCGTCATCACCACCACCCGGTCGGCGAGCGCGATCGCCTCGTCCAGGTCGTGGGTGACGAAGACCACCGAGGAGCCGGTGCCGGCCCACAGCTCCAGCAGCTGATCGGACATCAGCGCCCTGGTCTGCACGTCCAGGGCCGAGAACGGTTCGTCCATCAGCAGCACCCGCGGGTCGTTGACCAGGGTCTGGGCCAGCGCGACGCGCTTGCGCATGCCGCCGGAGAGCTGGTGCGGGTAGCGGTCCTCGAAGGCGGCCAGGCCGACCCGGGCCAGCCAGTCCCGGGCCCGCTCCCTCGCCTCGGCGGCGGGCACGCCCCGGAACCGGGGGCCGGCCGCGACGTTGGAGAGCACCGTCCGCCAGGGGAAGACGGCGTCCTGCTGGAAGACGAACCCGACCTCGGGGTCGATCCCGGTGACCGGGCGGCCGTGCACCAGCACCTCGCCCTCGGTGGGCTCCTCCAGCCCGCTGACCAGGGTCAGCGTGGTGGACTTGCCGCAGCCGGTCGGGCCGACCACGGCGACGAACTCGCCCGGGGCGACCGCCAGGTCGAGGCTGTGGACGGCGGTGTGCAGGGAGCCGGACGGGGTCCGGAAGCGTTTGGTGGCGCCGATCAGCTCGATCGCCGGCGGGGTACTGCTCATGGGTCTCTGGCCTCCACGGGTGGGTGGTGGTGCGGTGCTCCGGGAGGCTAGGAGCGGGCGGGCCGGGGCCGGGAGGCTTGCGGGCGTTACGCGGGTTCTGCGCACAGGGGGCTGTTCTGCTCGTTCTGCTTCCGGATACTCGGCGGACGGGGGCTGACAGGACGCGAGGACGAACGTAGGGTGCCCGTCACCTGCGCCGTCCCGGAGAGAGGAGAGGAGCCCCGGATGAGACGTCCGCACTGGCCGCGCCGGGTCTTCGCCCAACTGCTGCTCGGCCAGACCGTGGTCACCCTCGGCGTGACGGCGCTGACCGCCGGTCTGCTGCTCGCCCCGGTCAGCCACGAGCTGGACCGGGACGCGATGGCCCGGGCGCTGTCCATCGCCCAGGCCACCGCCGCCGACGAGACCATCGCCCTGGCCGCCGCCGAGCGGGACTCCGCGACCGTCCAGCGCAACGCCGAGCAGATCCGCCTGGCCACCGACGCCAGCTTCGTGGTGGTCACCGACGCGGCCGGGCTTCGGCTCTCCCACACCGATCCGGCCCGGATCGGCCAGCGGGTCTCCACCGACCCGGAGCCCGCGCTGAACGGACGGAGCGTCACCGCCATCCAGCACGGCACCCTCGGACGCACCGCCCGGGGCAAGGTGCCGCTGCGGCTGGCCGACGGCCGGATCGTCGGCGAGGTCTCGGTCGGGATCAGCGACCGGTCGATCCGCCGTCAACTGCTCGGCATGACCGACGGGATCGCCCTCTGCGCCGGCACCGGCCTGGTGGCCGGGACGGTCGCCACCCTGCTGCTGGCCCGGCGGCTCAAGCGGCGCACCCACAACATCGCGGTGGCCGACATCTCCGCCCTGCTGATCGAGCGGGAGGCGATGCTGCACGGCATCCGCGAGGGCGTGGTGGCGCTGGACGCCCGCGGCCGGATCCGGCTGGCCAACGACGAGGCCCGCCGTCTGCTGGCCCTCCCCGAGGACTGCACCGGGCGCCCGGTGGACGAGGTGCTGCCGCCCGGCCGCCCCGCCGACGTGCTGGCCGGCCGGGTCACCGGGGCGGACCTGCCCGCCGTCCGGGGTCAGCAGGTGCTGCTGATGAACCGGATGGCCACCGCCGACGGCGGTGCCGTCACCACCCTCCGTGACCGCACCGAACTAGAGTCGCTGGTCCGCGAGTTGGACCACACCCGGAGCCTCACCGAGGCCCTCCGGGCCCAGGACCACGAGCACGCCAACCGGCTGCACACCCTGCTCGGCCTGCTGGAGCTCGGTCTGCACGACCAGGCCGCCCAGTACCTCTGCGAGGAGTCCGGCACCCAGGCGGCGGTGGCCGCCCGGATCGCCGGACAGGTCCAGGACCCGCACGTGGCCGCGCTGCTCGCGGGCAAGACCGCGGTCGCCGCCGAACGGGGCGCCCGGCTGACGGTCACCCCGGACAGCCACCTGCCGGACGCGGCGGCCGACGCCCGGATGCTCGCCGCCGTGCTCGGCAACCTGCTCGACAACGCGCTGGAGTCCGCGGCCCGTTCGGTGGAGGTCTCCCTCCTCGCCGACGGGCCGCGCCTGCGCCTGACCGTCTCCGACGACGGCCCGGGCGTACCGCCCGACCTGCGCGAGCGCGTCTTCGAGGAGGGCTGGACCAGCAAACGGGCCCCCGCCCACCGCCCGCGCGGCCTCGGCCTCCCCCTGGTCCGCCGTCAGGTCGAGCGCGCGGGCGGCTCGGTGACCGTCGGACGGTCCGCCTCCGGCGGAGCGGAGTTCGCCGTCGAGCTTCCCGAGGCCCTGCTGACCGCCCCGCCCGCGGGGCACCCGAACCCGCTCCCCTCCACCCTCCCCCACCCCGCAGGAGCCCCCCGATGATCGACGTGCTCGTGGTGGACGACGACTTCCGGGTGGCCCAGGTGCACGCCGCGTACGTCGCCAAGGTCCCCGGGTTCCGGGTCTCCGGGCAGGCCCACAGCGCCGCCGAGGCCGCCGCCGCGCTCCGCCGCACCCCGGCCGACCTGATCCTGCTGGACCATCACCTCCCGGACCGCACCGGTCTGGAGCTGATCCGCGACCTCCAGTCCGCCGGGATCGGCTGCGACGTGATGATGGTGACCGCCGCCCGCGACGTCTCCACGGTCCGGGCCGCGATGCGGCACGGCGCGCTGCAGTACCTGGTCAAGCCGTTCACCTTCGCCGGACTGCGGGAGAAGCTCACCGCCTACGCCGAGCTGCGCCAGGCCCTCACCGGCCCGGCCGCCCGGGAGACCTGCCAGGCCGAGGTGGACCGGCTGTTCGCCACCCTCCGCACCGCCGCCCCCGCCGCGACCGCCCTCCCCAAGGGCCACTCCGCCCCCACCACCGACCTGGTGCTGGCCGCCCTGCGCCGCACCCCGGGCCCGCTCTCCGCCCAGGACGTCGCCGACCGCACCGGTCTCAGCCGCTCCACCGCCCAGCGCTACCTCAAGCAGCTCGAACGCGACGGCCGCCTGCGCCTCTCCCTGCGCTACGGCGACACCGGCCGCCCCGAGCACCGCTACCTGCTGGCGGCCCCGCCCGCCCGCTGAGCCCGCCCACGGTCCGCGAACCAGCAGTTCAGCGCAGTCGTGCCGAGCAGCACCGCCATCGCCCGCAGCAGCGCCGACTCGTAGGTGGCGTCGGTGACCGCCCGCACCGCCAGGTACGCGGCCACCAGCCCGGCCACCCCGCCGGCGAGCAGCCACGGCAGCGCGGCACCGGCCCGGCCGCCCAGCCCCTGACGGAGCGCCAGCACCCCGACCAGCCCCCCGGCCAGCGCGCCGAGCAGCGGGGTGCCGAAGGCCACGCTGTAGCGGACGGCCAGCGCGGGCACCAGGAAGTAGGCCAGCGACCAGCGCAGCACCCCCTCCAGCGCCGCGGCCGTCTCCCCGCCGTCCGCTCCCGGCCACCGGTCGACCACCCGGGTGGCCCCGAACACCCCCACCAGAGCGAGCAGCAGCGAGGGCCACCGCGCCCCCAGGTGCCCGAGGTTGTAGAGCAGCGCGGTGTCGTAGACCACCAGCACCAGCTGCCCCAGTGCCCACAGCCCGAGCGTGAACCCCAGCAGTCCGACCGCCCCGAGCCGCCGCTCCCCACCGGTCTCCCACCGGGCCAGCGCGGTGACCACCAGCGGGGTGACCAGGCAGGAGGCCGCCCGGACCACCAGGTCCTGCCCGGTCCACGGGTTGTGCAGGTCCCGCTCGACCACGCAGAAGACCGCCGTGTAGGAGAGTGCGGCGGCCCACACCAGCGGCCGCGAGCCGAGCAGCCGGCGGTAGAGCCCCGGGCTGAGCAGCCGCAGCACCGTGCCGTAGGCGAACAGCACGAGGGGCAGCTCCAGGAAGGCCTGCACCCGGAGCACGGTGACCGCGAACAGCCCGGGCACCGGCAGCCGTTCGGCCAGCCACTCCACCACCGGGTTCCCCACCGGCTGGGCGAACCACCCCTCGGGCAGGTACCGGGTGACGTACGAGGGGTCACCGTCGTGCACCCGCAGCAGGTAGGCGGCGCAGAGCAGTTGGTTGAGGTAGACCAGCGCGACCACCACGGCGAGGGCCGCCGCCGGGCTGACGGTCCGTCCGGTGGAGGTCCGCTCCCGGCCGCGGAGGACGCGGGGGACGGCGCGGACCGCGAAGCCGGTGGCGAAGGCGACCGCGCCGTCGACGAGCAGGGTGGTCGACGTCATCCGGCAGACGGTACCGACCCGCCGGCGATCCCGGTCAGGCGGCCCCGGCGCCGGTCAGGGCGCGGACCTCCAACTCGGCGTAGCCGTCCGGGTCGGCGGGCTCGCGGGAGGTGACGGTGCCGAGCCAGCCGGCCAGGAAGCCGACCGGGATGGCGACCAGGCCCGGGTTCTCCAGCGGGAACCAGTGGAAGTCCACGCCCGGCAGGACGGACGTCCGGGAGCCGGAGACCACCGGGGAGAAGACCACCAGCAGCACCGCCGTGGTCAGCCCCGCGGCCACCGACCAGACCGCGCCACGGGTGGTGAAGCGCCGCCAGAAGAGGCTGTAGAGCAGCGTCGGGAGGTTGGCCGAGGCGGCCACCGCGAAGGCCAGGCCGACCAGGAAGGCCACGTTCAGCCGCTGGGCGAAGAGGCTGAGCACGATCGCGAGCGCCCCGATCAGCACCGCCGCGCCCCGGGCCACCAGCACCTCCTGACGCGCCGTCACCTCGGCTCCGGCCCGGGCCCGGCGCCAGACCCCGAGGTAGAGGTCGTGCGCGAAGGCCGCGGAGGAGGCCAGCGTCAGCCCGGCCACCACGGCCAGGATGGTGGCGAAGGCGATGGCCGAGATCAGCGCGAAGAGCAGCAGCCCGCCGGTGGAGGAGGCCCCGCCGCCGAGCACCTGGGCGAGCAGCGGGACGGCCGTGTTCCCCGCCGGGTTGTCGGCGCGGACGGCGGCGCTGCCGACCAGGGCGGCGGCGCCGAGGCCGAGCACGATGGCCATCAGGTAGAAGCCGCCGATCAGGCCGATCGCCCAGACCGTGGAGCGCCGGGCGGCCCGGGCGGTGGGCACGGTGTAGAAGCGCGAGAGGATGTGCGGCAGCCCGGCGGTGCCGAGCACCAGGGCCAGGCCGAGCGAGATCAGGTCGAGCCGGCTGGCCGTGGTGGCCCCGTACTTGAGGCCGGGCCGCAGGTACGCGGAGCCGGCGCCGCTGTGCTCGGCGGCGGAGCGCATCAGCCCGGCCAGGTCTCCCCGGAAGCGGATCAGCACCAGCACGGTGAGCAGCACCGAACCGGCCACCAGCAGCACGGCCTTGACGATCTGGATCCAGGTGGTGGCCTTCATCCCGCCCACCGTGACGTAGACGATCATCAGCCCGCCGACCGCGACGATCGCCCAGGTCTTGGCCGCCCCGCTGCCGGTGCCCAGCAGCAGCGCCACCAGGCTGCCCGCCCCGACCATCTGGGCGACCAGGTAGAGCAGGGAGACCACCACGCTGGCGCTGCCCACGGCGGCCCGCACCGGGCGTCGGCGCAGCCGGACCGCCAGCACGTCGGCCAGGGTGTACCTCCCGGCGTTGCGCACCAGTTCGGCGACCAGCATCAGCACGGCCAGCCAGGCCACCAGGAAGCCGACGCTGTACAGCACCCCGTCGTAGCCGTAGAGCGCGATCAGGCCGGTGACGCCGAGGAAGGAGGCGGCGGAGAGGTAGTCCCCGGAGAGCGCGAAGCCGTTCTGCAGCGGGCTGAACTCGCGGCCGCCGGTGTAGAACTCCTCGGCGGCCTGGCCGCGGCGTCCGGCCCAGAGGGTGATGCCGAGGGTGACCAGCACGATCACCGCGAACAGGCCGACCGCCAGGTGGTGCCGGGTGCCGGTCATCGGAGCTGGTCCTGGGTGTCCCAGCGCAGCTCCAGGGCGGCGGCGTCCCGGCGGGTGCGGGCGTGCCGCACGTAGAGCCAGGTGAGCAGGAAGGTGGAGCCGAACTGCAGCAGGCCGAGCAGCCAGGCCACGTTCACCGGCCCGGCCAGCTGACGCGCCATCAGGCCCGGTGCCGCGGCCTGGGCCACCAGGTAGAGCAGGTACCAGCCGAGGAAGGCGCCGGTGGCCGGGAAGACGAAGCCGCGGTAGCCGCGGCGGATCTGCTGGAAGGCCTCGCTCTCCTGGACCGCGAGGTACACCTCGGCCTGCGGTCGTTCCGCCCGTTCTCGTACCTGCTGCTGTGCCACGGGCTGCTCCACGATCGGCGTCGGCGCGCGGAGGCCGAACCCGGAGGCCGGTCCTCCGGTACGCCCGGATCGTTCAAGGATGGGATGGTCCGTCCCGTCTGCGCCGGGGCTTTGCAGATACGTTCACCCAAACAGGTGAGCCCCCGTCGGCTGACGGGGGCTCACTTCGCGTGCGGGGGCTCAGGCGTCGATGCGCGAGCGGTCCAGGGTGGCCGCCGAGTCGACGATGAACTCCTTGCGCGGGGCGACGTCGTTGCCCATCAGCAGGTCGAAGATCCTCTCGGCCTGCTCCAGGTCGCCCAGGTTGATCCGGCGCAGGGTGCGGTGGCGCGGGTCCATGGTGGTCTCCGCCAGCTGGTCCGCGTCCATCTCGCCGAGGCCCTTGTACCGCTGCACCGGCTCCTTCCAGCGCTGCCCCTTGCGCTGGAACTCCAGCAGGGTGGAGCGCAGTTCGGCGTCCGAGTAGGTGTAGTGGTACTTGTCCTGGCCGCGCTTGGGGCTGGTCAGCTCGATCCGGTGCAGCGGGGGCACGGCGGCGAACACCCGGCCCTGCTCGACCATCGGCCGCATGTAGCGCTGGAACAGCGTCAGCAGCAGGCAGCGGATGTGCGAACCGTCGACGTCGGCGTCGGCCATGAAGATGACCCGGCCGTAGCGGGCCTGGTCGATGTCGAAGGTGCGGCCCGAACCGGCCCCTATCACCTGGATGATCGAGGCGCACTCGGCGTTCTTCAGCATGTCCGAGACCGAGGCCTTCTGGACGTTGAGGATCTTGCCGCGGATCGGCAGCAGCGCCTGGAACTCGGAGTTGCGGGCCAGCTTGGCGGTGCCGAGCGCGGAGTCGCCCTCGACGATGAAGAGCTCGCTGCGCTCCACGTCGTCGCTGCGGCAGTCGGCCAGCTTGGCGGGCAGCGAGGAGGTCTCCAGCGCGGTCTTCCGGCGCTGCGCCTCCTTGTGCTGACGGGCCGCCACCCGGGTGCGGGCGGCCGCCGCGACCTTCTCCAGCACGGCGCGGGCCTGGAGCTTCTCGTCCTTCTTGGTGGAGGCCAGGAAGTTCTTCAACTCCTTGGCCACCACGGCCGCGACGATCCGGTTGGCCGCCGAGGTGCCGAGCACCTCCTTGGTCTGGCCCTCGAACTGCGGCTCGGCGAGGCGGACGGTGACCACCGCGGTCAGGCCCTCGGTGGCGTCGTCCTTGGTGACGTCGTCCTCGGCGACCCGGAGCACCTTGGCCGCGCGCAGCGCCTCGTTCACCGTCTTGGCCAGCGAACGCTCGAAGCCGGTGACGTGGGTGCCGCCCTTGGGGGTGGCGATGATGTTGACGAAGGAGCGCAGGGTGGTGTCGTAGCCGGCGCCCCAGCGCAGCGCGATGTCCACCCCGAGCTGGCGGGTGACCTCGGTCGGGGTCATGTGGCCGAGCTCGTCCAGCACCGGGACGGTCTCCTTGAAGGAGCCCTCGCCCTGCAGGCGCAGCACGTCGCAGACCGGCTTGTCCGGGGCGAGGTACTCGCAGAACTCACCGATGCCGCCGTCGTAGCGGAAGGTGTCCTGCTGGACCTTCTCGCTCTCCGTCAGGCGCTCGTCACGGACCAGGATGGTCAGGCCGGGCACCAGGAACGCGGTCTGCCGGGCCCGGGCGTGCAGGGTCTCCAGCGAGAGCTTCGCGTCCTTGAGGAAGATCTGCCGGTCGGCCCAGTAGCGGATCCGGGTGCCGGTGCGGCCGCGCGGGGCCTTCCCCTTCTTGGTCATCCCGCTGCCGGCCTCGAACGGCGCGTCCGGGCTGAGCTCGGTGAAGATGCCGGGGGTGCCGCGCCGGAAGCTGATCGCGTGCACGTGCCCGCCGCGGTCCACCTCGACGTCGAGCCGGGCCGACAGCGCGTTGACCACCGAGGCGCCGACGCCGTGCAGACCACCGGAGGCAGCGTAGGAGCCGCCGCCGAACTTGCCGCCGGCGTGCAGCTTGGTCATCACGACCTCGACGCCGGAGAGCCCGGTCTTGGGCTCCACGTCGACCGGGATGCCGCGGCCGTTGTCCTTCACCTCGACCGAGCCGTCCTCGTGCAGGACCACCTCGATCCTGTCGCAGTGCCCGCCCAGGGCCTCGTCCACCGCGTTGTCGATGATCTCCCAGAGGCAGTGCATCAGACCGCGGCTGTCGGTGGAGCCGATGTACATGCCGGGGCGCTTGCGGACCGCCTCCAGCCCCTCCAGGACGAGCAGGTGCCGAGCGGTGTAGTTGGAACCGTCGTCTCCGGCCAGCAGGGCGGACGACGCGGTCGGTTCGGCGCTCACGCGGTGTGCACTCCTCAATGACGTTCTGACTCGTCTTACTTCGGCCCGCCGTCAGGCGGCCGACCCCCACAGTGTTCCCAATGCCTGAGACACATCGGGCCCGGCCTCCGCAGCTTGTACGCGCTGCGCGAACAAGAGCCGGCCCGTTTCCGGCGGCACCGGAACGCCATCTCCACCTGCCACCACGGCTCCTGTCGGACCGTCGGCCCCGGGGCAGGCGGCGGAGCAGCCGTTATGCAGGCTACCGGTGTCGTGGACGGGGCTTATGCTCCAACCCAGCAGAGGATTATGCTACGCGGACCTCGACCCTCGACCCGTTCGGGAGTTCGAGCCGAATGGCGAGTCCTGGAAGTCGACAGGCATGAACCGCCGACGGCCTGGGCACGTCCTCATCAACAACACAGCAGAATCCTCAGAGAAGAAAAGCCACGAGCGGGAACGTTTTCGGCCTGGTTGGATGTTGACCCTGGTACGACAGCTCGTCGAGCTAGAGAAGAGGCGACGTGACTACTGTTCTGACCCCTGCGAGCCCGCTCACCGCGGCTGACCGCTGCGACCGCTGCGGCGCCCAGGCCTACCTGCGCGTCGTACTCGCGAGCGGCGGAGAGCTGCTCTTCTGCGCCCACCACGGGCGGAAGTTCGAGCCGGAGCTGAAGAAGATCGCCGTCGAGATACACGACGAGACCGGTCGCCTCACCGAGACCAGCACCAGCGCCTCCGAAGACGAGCGCTGAGCCCAGGGGCCCGCACAGGCGGGCCCGGCTGGCTCACCGGCGGAGCCGGACGGCACCCCTCCTCCCGGAGGGTGGCCGTCCGGCTCCGCTGCGTTTCCCGGGCCGGCATCGAGTGATGTCCGACACTCCGTCAGCTCCCCGGCCCCCAGCGGCGTGGGCAGCGCCGGAACGTGCCCGGGCAAGCACGGAGCGCAGCGGCGACGGGAGCACGTGGCGGCCCTGATCCGTCCCGGGTCCGACTCAGATCCTGGAGTGCACCGCGTCCGAGACGGCCGCGACCCGGGTGTAGACCCCGGGGTAGCGCGCATCCGCACAGCCGGTGCCCCAGGAGACCAGCCCGACCAGTCGGCCCTGCACCACCAACGGCCCGCCGCTGTCGCCCTGGCAGGCGTCCTTGCCGCCCTTCTGCTCGCCGGCGCAGACCATCACCCGGGGGTCGTAGGAGCCGTCCCTGCCGTGCCGGTAGGCGTCCCCGCAGACCTGGTCGGAGACGATCGGCACGTCCACCGAGCGCAGGGTCCGGGAGTAGCTGCCGTTGCCCTGGGTGTCGCCCCAGCCGAAGACGGTGGCCCGGGTGCCCGGAGCGTACGGGTCGGCCTCGCCCTGTCCCACCAGCTCGATCACCGGGCGGTCGCCCTGGTCCTCGGCCAGCGTGAGCACGGCCACGTCGTTGAGGTTGCGGGCGAAGTCGTACGAGGGGTGCACCCAGATCTCGCGCACCTCCACCTCGCGGCCGACGCCGGTGCGGCCCAGGTCGTCCCGACCGACGATCACCCGCAGGCCCGGGCGGTTCACCCGCTGGCCGTTGGACTCGTCGTAGAAGCAGTGCGCGGCGGTGGCCACCTTGGTCGGCGAGATCAGCGCACCGCCGCAGAACTGACCCGACCGCGCGCTCCCGAACTGCTGACGGCTCGCCAGGGCGACCATCCAGGGCACCTGTTGGGTGCTCACGTTCTGACCGCCGACGATGCGGCGCTGCGCGTTCGCCGGGCCGGCCGCGCCCAGGGCGATCAGCGGGGCCGGCAGGGAGGCGAGCAGCGCCAGGGCGACGGCCCGGCGGTGACGGCGGCGGGTCGGCGGGGTCGGGCGGGCGTCCGTGATGGGCGGCACCGAGGTCTCCAAGATCGGTCGGCGGACAGCAACCGGCACAGCGTAGTGGAGCCGTCACCCAGCGTGCTGGCGCCCGCGCCGGGTGTACCCGGACGGGCGACCTGACGCTCCCTCGGCTGACGCAGCGTCGTCCTGCGGACACCGGGTCGCCAGGACACCGGGACCCCGCAGCGCCGGGACGGCGGAACGCCGGAAGGCCCGGAGCGGTGGTGAACCGCTCCGGGCCTTCCGGCGTGTGTGTCCGTCCCGGGATCAGTCCAGGTAGTCGCGCAGGACCTGCGAACGCGACGGGTGGCGCAGCTTGGACATGGTCTTGGACTCGATCTGGCGGATGCGCTCGCGCGTCACGCCGTAGACCTTGCCGATCTCGTCCAGGGTCTTCGGCTGGCCGTCGGTGAGGCCGAAGCGCATCGAGACAACGCCCGCCTCACGCTCGCTGAGCGTGTCCAGGACGGAGTGCAGCTGCTCCTGGAGGAGGGTGAAGGAGACCGCGTCGGCCGGGACGACCGCCTCGGAGTCCTCGATCAGGTCACCGAACTCGCTGTCGCCGTCCTCGCCGAGCGGGGTGTGCAGGGAGATCGGTTCGCGGCCGTACTTCTGGACCTCGATGACCTTCTCGGGGGTCATGTCGAGTTCCTTGGCCAGCTCCTCCGGGGTGGGCTCGCGGCCCAGGTCCTGGAGCATCTGGCGCTGGACGCGGGCCAGCTTGTTGATGACCTCGACCATGTGCACCGGGATGCGGATGGTGCGGGCCTGGTCGGCCATCGCGCGGGTGATGGCCTGACGGATCCACCAGGTCGCGTAGGTCGAGAACTTGTAGCCCTTGGTGTAGTCGAACTTCTCGACCGCACGGATCAGACCGAGGTTGCCCTCCTGGATCAGGTCCAGGAAGAGCATGCCGCGGCCGGTGTAGCGCTTGGCCAGCGAGACCACCAGGCGGAGGTTGGCCTCCAGCAGGTGGTTCTTGGCCCGGCGGCCGTCCTCGGCGATGATCTCCAGCTCGCGCTTGAGCTTCGGGGCGAGCTTGTCGGCGGCCGAGAGCTTGTCCTCGGCGAACAGGCCGGCCTCGATGCGCTTGGCGAGCTCGACCTCCTGCTCGGCGTTGAGCAGCGGGACCTTGCCGATCTGCTTCAGGTAGTCCTTCACCGGGTCCGCGGTGGCACCGGCGACGGCGACCTGCTGGGCCGGGGCGTCGTCCTCGTCGTCGTCGGAGAGCACGAAGCCCTGGTCCGACTCCTCCTCGGGGGTCTCCGGGCCGGCTTCCTTGTCACCGGGCAGGGCGACGTCCTCGAGCAGCTCCTCCTCGCCGAGCAGCTCCTCCTCGCCGTCCTTGGAGGTGGACTTGGTGGCGGCAGTCTTCTTGGCCGCCGTCTTCTTGGCGGGGGCGGCGGCCTTCTTGGCCACCGCCTTCTTGGCGGGGGCGGCAACCTTCTTGGCCACGGCCGCACGCACCTCGGTGCCCTCGCCGAAGCCCTCGACGGACTCGACCACGCGGACCTCGGGCACCACCGGGGCCGGCGCGGCCGGGGTGGCGGACGGCGCGATCCGCACCGGCGGCTTGGTCGGCGCCGACGGGGTGCGGGTGGTGACCGTCTTGGCGGCGGTGCGCTTGGCGGCGCTCTTGGTCGCGGTCGCCTTGCGCTTCGCGGCAGACGGCTCCGCCGCGCTGACCATGAGGTCCACACCCTCCTCAATCAGGACCTGATTGAGGCTGCGCATGACGTTCTTCCACTTGGTGACCGGGATCTGGTCCGCCTCGAAAGCCTGACGCACGTCGTCACCGGCGATCTGCCCCTGGGCCTTGCCCCGCTCGATGAGCGCCAGCAGAGCCGCGGACTCGGCGATCTCGGGGGGGAGCGAACGGGATGTGCTGGCCGACACGAACAACCTCTCGGACGATGAGTGAACTCGACACCAGTACCGGCCGCCGAGCCGACGGGAGCGGCCACGCGGAAGGCGCGCGGACCCGGTTCCGACCGGCTCGGGCTTGGGGACTGGGGTGTGCAGGACGGCAGCGGCGCCGCAGACCAACACAGCATTCTGACACGGTGGTGGTATTCCGGAGCCGCTTCCGCTCCGTACACATCGCCGCCGCTCCTCAAGTGTTACGCATGCCCTTGGTGGCGCCCGTCACACCGGGGCCCCGGGAGGGGCCGGTGCGGGGGTGCCGGGAGGTCCCGGGACGGCCATGGCCCCCCAGTCGCAGGGGAGAGCGACTGAAGGGCCATTGGGTACCGACGGATTTCCGTGCTCGGATCGTTGTCTTCCGGATGTCCTACGCATGTCTTCCGCGTGCGGATCCGTCTTCCGTGCGGATCGCTGCCGTCCGCGCGGGCCGGTGCTCGCGCGAGGTCAGCGCTCGCGTGGGGTCAGTGCTCGCGCCGGGTCAGTGCTCGCGCGGGGCCGGGACGGAGTGCTCCACCTCGGGGTGGACGGTGAGCAGGGCACGGACGGCGGCCTCGGCGGCGGTGCCGTCGCCGGTGCCGAGGGCGTCGACCAGGCGGGCGTGCAGGCTGACCGCCGAGTCGGACGGCCGCTCGCAGGAGGTGGCCGGGCCGCCGGAGACCTGGAGGGCGCAGCCGACGATGCCGGAGAGGTGCTCCAGCATGCGGTTCCCCGCCATCTGCAGGACCAGCGCGTGCAGCTCGATGTCGGCACGGCCGTAGCTGACCATGTCGCCCTGGGCCGCGGCGTGGCCCATCACCTCGGCCAGTTCGGTGAGGCGCTGCTGGACGTCCTCGCGACCGTGGCCGGCCGCGAGCCGGGCCGCCAGCGGCTCGATCGCCCAGCGCAGCTCGAAGAGCTCGCGGCGCTGCTCGTCGCGCTGCGGGCCGAAGGCGCGCCACTCGATGATGTCCGGGTCCAGCAGGTTCCAGTCGCCGACCGGGCGGACCCGGGTGCCGACGTTCGGCCGGGCGCTGACCAGGCCCTTGGCCTCCAGCACCCGCAGGGACTCGCGGACGACGGTGCGGGAGACCTCGAACCGCTGGCCGATCTCCTCCGGCACCAGCGGGCGGTCGGCGCCCAGGTCACCGGAGACGATCATCTGACCGAGCTGCTGGACCAGCTGGCCGTGCAGGCCGCGGCCCCGGCTGCTGGTGGTCTTGCGGCCGACCCGCAGGTCGACCTCGGAGCCCTCCCAGCGGGGGGCGGGCGGGGTGGGCCGTTCGGCGTAGGAGAAGCGGTCCAGCTCTCCGGGGACGACTGCGTCGGAGGGACGAGCTGCGTTCATGGTGGGGTGCGCAAGGGTACTCACAGCTCCTTTGTCGGCGATCGGCGGGCCCGCCTTGAGAATTCTCGTGAAAAGCACACGAAAGGGTGATCGCCCGTGACCGGACAATTGACTTCTTATCAGCCGTAATCCCCCAGATCGACGCGGCTGCACGGATCTTGGTGACGGGGTGTCACCGACCCTCTGGAGGGCCATCGTTCACGCTTCGGCACGGGCGCGGCGGAGTGATCGACTCGGCGCGCTCCGAGTCAGAGCGCGACGAGTCAGAGCGCGACGAGTCAGAGCGCTCGACGGCGGAGTTGGGCGAGGACCGCCGCGACCAGGAGCAGGGCGAGCGGCGCCAGCACGGCCGCGACGAAGGCACCGTCCAGGGCCGGTGCCGCCCCCAGCCGCTGCGGGTCGACACCCCGGACCAGGTCCAGGCCGTACTGGAACGGGAGGAGCTCGCGGGCCTGGGCCGGCCAGCCCCGGCCGCTGCGGCGCAGCAGCAGGGCGAGCGCCGGTTCGAGCAGAGCGGGCACCGCGCACAGCACCAGCAGGCCCGCCGCCGCGCTCCGGAGCAGCGAGGTCAGCAGCAGGCCGGCCCAGCCGGCCAGCACCGTCAGGCCAGCGAAGAGCGCGAGCGGACGGAGCAGGTCGCCGAAGGCCGCTGCGGACGGGTCGGTGAGCGTGCCCGCCTGTGCGCCCGGGGCGGCGGCGAGCACCACCGCCGCGTTCACGGCGACGGTGACGGCGGCGAGCAGCAGTGCCACCGGCCCGGTGACGGCCAGCTTCGCGGTGAGCAGCCCGAGCCGCCGGCCGAGGGCGACCTGGCCGGCCACCAGGCCGGGGTGGCGCACCTCGTGGCCGTAGGAGAGGGCGCCGAGGGCGCCCGCGCCGAGGGCGGCGATCGGGAGCGGCAGCAGCGGGACCACGGCCGTCAGGCAGCGGACGGCGGCGGCCGCACCGAGCGGCCCGGCGGGCAGTTGGCGTGCCAGCACGGCGGCCACGGCGGCGTCGACCAGCAGGACGGCGGCCAGGATCAGCCAGGTGGAGCGGAGGCCGCGCAGGCGGCGCAGCTCGTAGGCCAGTACGCGCACGGTCACTCGCTCCGGGGCTCGGGGGCGGTCGGGTGGGGGGCGGTGGAGTTGCCGGGGCCTCCGGGGCTTCCGGGGGTCGTGGGGGCTCCGGGCGTGGGAGCGGCGGGCGTGGAGAGAGCGGTGGGAGCGGCCGGCGGCGGGGCGGTGACGAAGGCGGGGGCGGAACCGGGGAGTTCGTCGCGGAAGAGCTGACGGCCGCTCAGGGTGATGGCGCGAGGGGCCGTACCCGCCTCGGCCGGGCCCGGCGGCCGGGTGTCGCCGGGGGTCGTGGCGTACGGCTCGGCCTGGGTGGGTGCCGGGACGGGGTGCACCCCGGGAGCGATGGGGTGGGCGAGCAGGACGGCGGTCTGTTCCTCGGGCTGCTCGGTGCGTGCTGCGGACCGTGCGCCGACGGCACCGACGGCACCGACGGCACCGACGGCACCGACGGCCAAGGTTGCGAGGGCAGCCGGCACCGGGGCCTCGGCCTCGGTCTCAGCCGTCGGGTGGGCCGGAGCCGGGAGGTGTGACGGGACGGCAGTGCCGGGGCCGGGCCCGTCGACTGAGGGTGCGGCAGCGGGGACCGGGACGGGCTGGACGTGACCGGAACGGCCGGAGGCGGCGGGGAGCACCGGGTGCGGGACGGGCTGCTCGACCACTCGGTCGGCGAGCTCGTGGAGCAGGATGCCGTGGCGGTAGGCGAGTTCGCCGACCTCGGTCCGGGTCAGGCCGCTCACGGCGAGGCCGGTGCCGCCGTCGCGGCGGACCTGGTGGCCCTGCTCGGTCAGCAGGTCGGCCAGCCGGGCCATCTGCGGGCCGCGGACCGAGACCTCCGGGTGCAGCCGGGTGCGGCGGAACTCGGTGACCGACTGGTCGGCCACCAGGCGGCCCTGATCGAGCGTCACCACCCGGTCGGCCAGGTCGGCGGCCTCCTGAGGGGTGCGGGTGGTGACCAGGACGGTGCCTCCGGAGACGCCGAAGGAGCGCAGGAAGGAGTGGAACCACTCGATGTTGCGCGGGGAGAGGCCCTCGGTCGGCCCGTCCAGCAGCAGGGTGCCGGGCGAACCGAGCAGGGCCGCGGCGAGGGCGAGGCGGCGGTGCATGCCGGGCGAGAAGGAGCGCAGACGGTGGCCGGCGACACCGGCCAGCCTGGTCTGCTCCAGGAGTTCGTCGGCCCGCGAGGCCGGCACCCCTGCGGCGGCGGCCAGCATCCGCAGGTGAGCGCGGGCCCGCATGCCCGGGTGGCCGCTGCCGTGCCCGCCCTCGGGCAGCAGGACGCCGACCTCGCGCTCGGGGTGGCGCAGCCTGCGGTACGTCCGGCCGTTGAAGAGCGTGACGCCCAGGCCGCGCTCCAGCTCGACCATCAGCCGGAGCGCAGTGGTCTTGCCGGCCCCCTCGGCGCCGAGCAGGGCGGTGACCAGCCCCGGGCGGGCGTCGAAGGTGAGGTCGAGCAGGGCCGGGGGGCGACCTCGGCGGTGGACCTTGGTCAGTCCGGTGATCTGGATCATCGCTGCCTGCTCCTGTCTCGGCCGACCGGGCAGCGGAGCTCTTGCGCCCCGCTGGAGCACAGTAGGGCGAGCAGGCAGTGAAATCGGGCATTACGGACGCGGAGCGGACGGCGTGGCCGCCCACCTCACTCGATCAGGGGACAGTCGCCCCGCGGAGTCGCGGTGGAGGCGGCTCAGGACTCCGGGCGGAGCATCGGCGGGTTGAGGACCGTGGCACCGCCGGCCTTGAAGAGCTGTGCGGGACGGCCGCCCTGACGGGTCGTCGTGCCACCGGTGGGCAGCAGGAAGCCCGGGGTGCCGGTGACCTTCCGGTGGAAGTTCCGGGGGTCGAGGACCACGCCCCAGACCGCCTCGTAGACCTGGCGGAGCTCGCCGACGGTGAACTCCGGCGGGCAGAAGGCGGTGGCCAGCGAGGAGTACTCGATCTTCGAGCGGGCCCGCTCCACGCCGTCGGCGAGGATCTTCCCGTGGTCGAAGGCGAGCGGCACCCCCTCCGCCGGGGTGGGGCCGAGCAGGTCGCCGACCGGCGCCCAGCGGGCGCCGCTGGCGTCGCCGCCGGGGCGGGGCGTGGGCAGGTCGGGGGCCAGGGCGAGGTGGGCCACGCTGACCACCCGCATGCGGGGGTCGCGCTGCGGGTGCCCGTAGGTCGCGAGCTGCTCCAGGTGGGCCCCGACCGTGCTGGGACCCTGGCCGGGGGCGGAGAGGGCGCGCAGGCCGGTCTCCTCGGCCAGCTCGCGGGAGGCCGCCTCGGCCAGGCCCTCGTCCAGGCGGACGAAGCCACCGGGCAGTGCCCAGTAGCCCTGGAACGGTGGCTCGCCCCGGCGGACGAGCAGGGCACAGAGCGCGTGCTCCCTGACCGTCAGCACCACCAGGTCGACCGTGACAGCGAACGGGGGGAAGGCCGACGGGTCATAGCGAGACATGGCGACGATCATAGTCGTCTCTCTGACGATAAGCACAGGGCCCGGACGGGCGTCCATCAGATCCTGCTCCGTCCACGGAGCGCCTGGGCCGGAAGGCGCCGGAGGACACTCCCGGCCGCCCCGGGGGACGGGTCCCGGGCGGGGTCCGGGGCGGCGGCGGCGAGGCGCCGCCCCGGACTCAGCGGGTGCCGAGCTGGAGCGTCGGGGAGGCCTCCTCCACGACCGCGACGCCGATCCGGCTGATCCGCACCGAGAAGGGCTCCCCGGCCACCCGCAGGCCGCCGAGCTCCAGCTCGCCCAGCGGGGCGGTGCTGGCCGGGCGGACGGTGACCCGGCCGGACGGGACGTCGGGTCGGACCCCGGCCAGGCCCGCGACCAGGTGCACGGCCGCAGCGGAGGAGAGCGCAGCCGGGCGGCAGGCGGAGGGGTGCGGCACCGGCGGGCACCCGGCGACCCGCTGCTCCCCCGCGTACATCTCGGGCAGCCGGCCCTCGAACTGGGCGGAGGCGTCGAGCAGGCCCTCCAGCAGTATCCCGGCCTCCCGCTCGAACCCGGCCTCGGTGAGGCCGACCACCGCGAGCGCCGTCTCGTGCACCCGGACCGCGCCGCTGCGGTGCCCGAGCGGATTGAACCGGGGCGATCTGGCACTGAGCGTCCGCAGGCCCCAGCCGCAGTCGAACTCCGGGGTGACCAGGCGCTGGGCCAGCACCCTGGTCTGCTCCCGGTCGAGCAGGCCCTCGTGCCGGTCGCCCTCGGCGGCCAGACCGAGGTCCAGCAGGTGGACGAAGGAGGAGGCCACGGCGGGCAGCGGCCGGTCGGGGGCGAGCAGGGCCGCCGCCGGGCGGCCGCCCGACAGGTCGTCGATCCAGAACTGCTCGCGGAAACGCTCCCGCAGCCCGGCCGCCCAGGAACGCCACTCGGCGGCGCCGGGGCGTCCGAAGGCCTCCAGCAGTTCGGCCCCGTGCAGCGCCGCCCGGTGGGCCTGGGCCTGCACCTCGCAGCGGGCGGGCACCGGTCTGGCCGCGCGCTCCTCGGCCGACCGGCCCAGGTCGGTCACGAATCCGACCGGGCCCGGCAGGGCACCGTCGGTCTCCGGTCCGACGGAACCCCCGGAACCGCCGGCGGGCCACCCGGAGGCAGGACCGGCCGGCCGGCCGTCGCCTGACGCACCGTCCGCCCCGGCCGGGGCGTCGGTGACGTTGTTCCGCAGCGCGGCCAGCGCCCGCTCGGCCGCGGGCAGCAGCTCGGCCACCTCCTGGCGGGGCAGGCCCCAACGCCACGCCTCCGCCAGCACGGTGACGAAGAGCAGGGTGGCCTCGGTCGCGGTGCAGGAGGGCGGCAGCTCGGGGCCGCCGTGCCGGAGCGGGCCGGGGACCACCCCGGCCTGCGGGCCGGTGGTCGCCTGACGGCGGGCCAGCGCGCGGAGCGTTCCGGCCGCGAGCCGGGTGCCGAGCGGCAGGGTGAGCCGGGCCGCCCAGAGCGCGTCGGCGGCGGTCAGCCCGAACCGCCAGGGCGCCCCGGAGACGGCGTACAGGTCGGTGGGCCGGTCGGCGTCGGCGATCAGCAGGCCGCCGAGAGCGTCCAGGGAGCGCGCCACCAGCGGGGCCGTGCGGGTGTCGTCGCAGCGGACCTCGGGCTCCGACCAGGGCAGCGGCACCCCGGGGCCACGGCCCGTGGGCGGGCGCGGGCCGGTCTGGGCGGAGGTCTCCAACGTGGTGCTGAGCTCGACCGACCAACGGGCGCCCGGCTGCACCTCCAAGTCCCAGCGCAGCACCCCCGCTCCGGCCAGGACGGCGTGCGGCGAGGGACGGGCCGCCACGGAGGCGCTGTGCTGCGGACCGGCCCAGCGCAGGCCGGCGGACTGGACCTGCCCCGGCAGGTCCGCCAGGCGCTGGCCCGCGGAGATCTCGGCGAGCTGGCCGAGGTCGGTGCCGAGGGTGATCTCCAGCGGTATCCGGGCCGGCCTGCTGCCCGTGTTCCGCACCGTCACGGTCTCGACGCCGTTGGCGTGGCGGAGCCGTTCGACCGTCAGGGCCGGGTCCGGATCCGGGTCACCGGGCACCCGGACGGCGCCGACGAAGCGCGCCTCCGCGGCCGAGGTCAGCGTGCCCTGGAGCGGCAGCGGCTCCATCCCGCCGAGGCGCAGCTCCATCCGGGCCAGCGTGCGGACGCCCGAACGGTAGAAGCCGTGCAGCGCCTGGCCGCGGAGCTGACCGTCCAGGCCGGAGAGCGCCATCGCCGGGGCACTGACGCAGAGGACGGTGGCGTGCGTGGCGGGCGGCTGCGGGCGGAAGGGGCCGGATGCGCGCGGCGCCCCGACGGCCCCCGGCGCCGGGACCTGTGTCCCGCCGGGCGGCGTGTGTGACGACCCGACAGGGCCGCCTGGGTTGCCGGGGCCGCCGAGGAATCCGCCAGGGGCGGCGCCCGGGCCCCCCGGGGCACCGGGCGGGGTGTGCGGGAGCCCGGAGGCGGGGGCACCGGGCCCGGTGGCGGGCATCGGGGCGGTCTGGTGCTCGGGGTGGGGCCGGGGCCTCGACGGGGCGTCAGCGGGCGCGCCGGAGGCGGTCGGTGGCCCCCACGGTGCGGCGGCAGGAGGTGTGGCCCTCGGCGCGCCCGGGAAGGGAGCGGCGGCGGTCGGCGGAGTTGCGCCGGGGGCGCGCGGAGGCAGGTCGTGCCCCCCTGATGGCGAGGCGAAGGACGGAACGGTCGGCCCCGCACCGAACCGGTCGGCACTCGACCGCCCGTCGCCGGACGGCCCGTCACCGGACGGCCCGGCCGCCGCGGTGGCGTACGAGGGTGTCGTCGCCTCGGCCCCGGCGGGAGTCGGTACCGGGACGGGAGCTGACGGTGCGGCAGACCCGACGGTGGGCGGTGCGTCCCGCAGCGGCCTCGGGTCGTTCACCTGGCTCTCCTTCTTCGACCGGGCGACGGCGGTGCTGCCGGTCGGCCGGATATGTCCTCGATCACGATCTGGTGCTGCTTGCTCGTGCCGTCGGGCGGGCGGCCCGTCGGCAGGTCGGCCGGAGCCGGGGGCGGTCGGGTGCGGCGCTCCCCCGCGCCGGACCCCGCTCCGGGCGCCCGAGCCGTGAGGTCCGGCCGGATGCCCCGGCGGCGGTGCGGACGGGCACGGGGCCAGCCTGGCCACCCGGAGCGGCGCCCATCGCCGCTCCGACCGTCGTCGCGGGGGCGGGACGCCCGGTGACCTTGCCGCCCGGCGAGGATGTGCTCCGGAGGCGGCCGTCCCGGACGGCCACGACACCGACCGCACGGCGCCGGCCGGGACCGGCGGTTGCGGGCACCGCCCAGCAGATTGAACGCACCGCCCCTCCCCCAGGTCACGCCGTACCGGTCCGTGGACAGGTCTTCCCTGGTCGGCCGCTGCCCGCACGCCCCCCGGTCGTACGGACGGTGACGGCGCCCCGCGCGGTGTCGGCGCGGCTCGCGCCGACCGGTCCGCCGCCCGGTCACTCCCTGCCCGCGTCAGGATACGGTGCGGGGGCAACGGCGGGTGCACCGGGAACACCGTGGGCGCCCGCCGCCGCACGTCTGTGACCAGCACGTACCGAGGAGTTGTATGTCCACCCGCAACAGGCTGCCCGGGACCGTCACCACCGACCACGTCTTCCAGCTCCCACTCGACCACCAGGCGCCCGAGGGAGAGCAGATCGAGGTGTACGCCCGCGAGGTGGTGGCCTCGGGCCGTGAGCACGACGAGCTTCCCTGGCTGCTCTTCCTCCAGGGAGGGCCGGGCGGCAAGGCCAACCGCCCGATCGGCCGGGACGGCTGGGTCGACCGCGCGCTGGACGACTACCGGGTGCTGCTGCTCGACCAGCGCGGCACCGGCCGGTCCACCCCCGCCACCCGCCAGACCCTGGCCCGACGCGGCGGCCCCCGCGAGCAGGCCGACTACCTGACCCTCTTCCGGGCCGACTCGATCGTCCGGGACGCCGAGCTGATCCGCCGTCAGCTGCTCGGCGAAGCCGGCCGGTGGAGCCTGCTGGGGCAGAGCTACGGCGGCTTCTGCATCCTCACCTACCTCTCGATCGCCCCCGAGGGCCTGCGCGAGGCCTTCGTGACCGGCGGACTGGCCGGGCTGCGCAGTTCCGCCGAGGACGTCTACCGGGCGGCCTACCCCCGGACCGCCCGGAAGAACAGGGCCTACTACGCGCGCTACCCGCAGGACGTGGCGGCGGTGCGGCGGATCGCCGCCCACCTGGTCGAGCGGCCGGCCGAGCTGCCGGACGGTGGACTGCTCACCGTGCAGGCCTTCCAGGGCCTCGGGATGCTGCTGGGCAGCGGCAGCGGTGCGCACGTGCTGCACTACCTGCTGGAAGAGGCCTGGGTGGAGGGTGCGGAGGGCCCGGTGCTCTCGGACACCTTCCTGGCCGGGGTGCAGTCCCACCTCTCCTTCGCGCAGGGGCCGCTCTACGCGGTCATGCACGAGTCGATCTACGGGCAGCGTTCCGTGGACACCGGTGGGACCGAGTGGGCGGCGGAACGGGTGCGCAAGGAGTTCCCCGAGTTCGACGCCGAGGCGGCGCTGAGTGCGGGCGAGGCCGTGTTCTTCACCGGGGAGATGATCTACCCCGCGCTGTTCGAGACCGATCCGGCGCTGCGGCCGCTGCGGGAGACCGCGCGGCTTCTCGCCGAGCGCACGGACTGGCCCGACCTCTACGACCCGTCCCGGCTGGCGGCCAATCAGGTGCCGGTGCTGGCGGCCGTCTACCACGACGACATGTACGTGGACACCGCCGACTCGCTGGCCACGGCGGACGCGGTGGCCGGGGCCCGGGTCTGGGTCACCAACGAGTGGGAGCACGACGGCCTCCGGGTGAGCGGCGGCGCGGTGCTCGACCGGCTGATCAAGATGGCGCGCGGGGAGGTCTAGCCCCCGCAGCGCGCCCCGGCCCGGCGTCCGGGGCGCCCGGCACGGCGACCACGGAGCCGCACCGGGCGGGTTGGCCCCGGTCGTCGAGGGGTGGTCCGGCGCCGTGGGCCGCCGTACGGCCGGGCCGTGGCGCCGGTGCCCGTGCCCGTGCCCGGCCGGAGCGGACCGGACCCGGCCGGCCCGGCCGCTCCACTGATGCTCCGTCATGCGGAGCGCCCCGACCGGCGGGCGCGGGCCGTCGGCTCCGGCTGGTGGTGGCCGGCCGCCCCGTCACCGGGCACCAGGGGTGGCACCGGAGCCGTCCCCAGGCTCCGGCCCCCGTTGCGGCGGCCCTTGCGGCGTGCGGTGCGCGGCGGTTGACGGGGCGTCCGGCTGGCTCCGGGCGGCTCGTCCCCCGGCTCCGGTGCCGTGGCCGCACCGCCCTGCCGACCGGCGCGGCCGCGGGGACCGCCTCTGGTCCGGCCCCGGCTCCGCCCGCCGGCCGCGGGCGGGGGCGCTCCGGGGCCACCGCTCTTCCGGCCACCCCCGTCCGACGGCCCCGCGCAGTCGGCCGGGGGCGGCCGCTCACCGCGCGGCTCGGACGGATCGTCAGGGCCGGACACGCCGTGGCCGGCCCACGGCTCCGCGTCCTCCCCGGGGGACGGTGCCCTGCGGTCCGCCGACGCGGAGGCCGCCGGACCGCCTCCGGCACGCACCCCCGGCACCGCTCCCGCGCTCGGCCCTGCCCCGGCCCTCGGGCCGCGCACCCCGTAGAGCCCCAGCCCGTCGCCGGCCGGGCGCTGGAGCCCGGCCAGCTGCTGCCGGGCCAGGCGCTCCCGGCGGACCCGGTCGAGCAGCTCCCCGGGATGGAGACCGCCGTTCAGCGATTCGTAGAGCAACTGGGCCAGCGTGTACGCCTGGTCGAGGTCGAGCACCCTGGCCAGCACCACCCTGGCCGTGGCGGTGTCTCCGGCCAGCCAGGACGTCCAGGCCAGCAGGGTGAGCGGCGGGGCCGCGTAGTGCTCGAACGGCGGGACGCAGCGGCGGGCGAGGTAGCGCCACAGGCGCTGGGCCGGGACCAGCTCGTCCGGCTCGGCGTACTCCGCGCCCCGGTCCCGGGCCAGCTTGTCCTGGAGGCCGACCAGCAGGCGGGCCGTCCTGGCCGGGTCGAGCTCGCGGGCTCCGGCGCCGAAGTCGGCCAGTGCTTCGGCCAGCAGCCCGGCGGTGCGCTCCAGGACCGCGAACCGGCCCCCGGGCCCCGCGAGTTCGCCGATCAGCTCGGGCCCGGCCAGCTCCAGGGCCTCCCTCTGCGCGTCATCGCCCGGCGGGCCGATCGGGGCGAGGCCGGCGGCGATCGCCTTGCGGCTGCCCCGCGGCGCCACGCCCGCGTAGGCGGCCGCCGCCGCGACGGGGCTGGGCAGCCGGATGGACCGGATCGCCACGCCGGCCGGATCGCAGCAGCCCGCCTCACCGCAGAGGAAGGACCACCACCTCCCGTCCGAGACGCACAGGGACTCCTTCACCACGACCCCCACGGCGCGGAACTCCTGTGCCAGCTGCTCGGCCAGCGGCCGCAGCAGTGCCACCACCCCCGGGCCGGCCACCGGCTCCGCCGACGGCCCGTCAGGAGGGCCCGGCTCCGTCGGCCCCTCGGCTCCGGGCGGCCAGACCCGGTCGAAGCCGGGTGCACCCCGGGAGAGCACCAGCGGGAGCGGCCCCGGGGCGGTCGGCGGTGCGGGGTCCGGCGGCGGTGCGGCGCCGGGCGGGTCCGCGGCGTCCCGGCAGAGGTAGAGGAGCACCTGCTCGGGCCGCCTGTCCCGCTGCTCGGAGAGCCCGACCAGCAGCCGGGCGGTGTCGGCGGCGACCGTCGGCCACGTCGCCGGGTCGGCCGGGATGTCGAGCCGGATGACGCCGCCCTGCTGGAGGGCCGGCCCCTGGAGACCGACCGCGACGATGCTGTCGTCGGGGAAGAAACCGAGGAGGTAGGGGAGCATCTCGGCCATGTCGGCCGGGCCGCGCATCCGGAGCGGGAACTGGCCGGAGAGCGGGGCGGAGGACTGGATGACGTGTTCCTCGTTCATGTCCGGAAGCGTGCCGCGCCGAGGGTGCCGGCCCCGGCGAACCGGCCGTTCCTGTGGATAACCCCGGGGGGTCAGCAATTGCTCACCCGTTCGGGTCAGCCGTATATCGACTCAAAAGTGGTCAAACAGCACCGACTTGGATGATGTGCTGATGAACCGACCACAGGGGTCTCGCCGCCGCTGTTCGCGGACTGTCGCTCCGAACCTGTATCCATGAGCCATGACCCAGCCGCCGCAGCACCCCGCCACCGCCACCGACCGCCCCGAGGCCCCGACGACGGACCGCGCCGCCGTCCGGGCGCGGGCCGAGGCCGTGCTCCGCGAGCTGGCCGGCCCGGCCGCCGTCCTGCGCGAGGACCAGTGGCTGGCGATCGAGGCCCTGGTGGTCGACCACCGCCGGGCCCTGGTGGTGCAGCGCACCGGCTGGGGGAAGTCGGCCGTCTACTTCATCTCCACGGCGCTGCTCCGGGCCCGGGGCGCCGGGCCGACGGTGATCGTCTCCCCGCTCCTCGCCCTGATGCGCAATCAGGTCGACTCCGCCGCCAAGGCCGGCATCCACGCCCGCACCATCAACTCGGCCAATCCGGAGGAGTGGGACGACATCCAGGCCGAGGTGGCGGCCGGTCAGGTGGACGTCCTGCTGGTCAGCCCCGAGCGGTTGAACAACCCCGACTTCCGTGACCAGGTGCTGCCCAAGCTGGCCGCCTCGACAGGCCTGCTGGTGGTCGACGAGGCGCACTGCATCTCCGACTGGGGCCACGACTTCCGCCCCGACTACCGCCGCCTCCGCACCATGCTGGCCGAGCTCTCCCCCGGCGTCCCGGTGCTGGCCACCACCGCGACCGCCAACGCCCGCGTCACCGCCGACGTCGCCGAGCAGCTCGGCACCGGCGGCGTCGGAGCCGCCCGCGGCTCCGACGGCACCGCCCTGGTGCTGCGCGGCCCGCTCGACCGCGAGAGCCTCGGCCTCGGCGTGCTCGACCTGCCCGACCCCGCCCACCGCCTCGCCTGGCTGGCCGACCACCTGGCCGAGCTCCCCGGCTCGGGCATCGTCTACACCCTCACGGTGGCCGCCGCCGACGAGCTGACCGCCTTCCTCCGCCAGCGCGGTTACCCGGTCGCGTCCTACTCCGGCCGCACCGAGGACGCCGAGCGCCGCACCGCCGAGGCCGACCTGCTGGCCAACAGGGTCAAGGCCCTGGTCGCGACCTCCGCCCTGGGCATGGGATTCGACAAGCCGGACCTCGGATTCGTGGTGCACCTCGGCTCGCCCGGCTCCCCGATCGCCTACTACCAGCAGGTCGGCCGCGCCGGGCGCGGGGTGGACCGGGCCGAGGTGCTGCTGCTGCCCGGCCGCGAGGACGAGGCGATCTGGCGCTACTTCGCCTCGCTCGGCTTCCCCGCCGAGGAGCAGGTGCGGCGCACCCTGGACGCCCTGGCCGAGGCCGGGCGTCCGCTCTCCACCGCCGCCCTCGAGCCGCGGGTCGACCTCCGCCGGGCCCGGCTCGAGACCATGCTCAAGGTGCTCGACGTGGACGGCGCGGTCCGCCGGGTGCGCGGTGGATGGACGTCCACCGGCCAGGAGTGGACGTACGACGCGGCCCGCTACGCGAAGGTCGCCGAGTCCCGCACCGCCGAGCAGCGGGCCATGCGGGAGTACGCCACCACCGGCGCCTGCCGGATGGAGTACCTGCGCCGTCAGCTGGACGACGAGCAGGCCGCCCCGTGCGGCCGGTGCGACAACTGCACCGGGGTGCGCCGCTCCCCCGAGGTGTCGGACGAGGCGATGGCCGCGGCCCGGGCCGCCCTCGGCCGACCCGGCGTCAGTTTCGAGCCGCGCCGCCTCTGGCCGACCGGCATGGAGGCGATCGGGGTGCCGCTCAAGGGCCGCATCCCGGCGGGCGAGCAGGCGGAGACCGGCCGGGCCCTCGGCCGGCTGTCGGACATCGGCTGGGGCACCCGGCTGCGGAGCCTGCTCGCCGACGACGCCCCCGACGGCCCCGTCCCGCCCGAGGTGCTGGACGCGATGGTCAGCGTGCTGGCCGACTGGGCGCGCGGCCCGGGCGGCTGGGCCGGCCCGGAGGACGCCGAGGGCGGGCGGGCGGCCCGCCCGGTCGGCGTGGTCACGATGGACTCGGCCCGCCGCCCCCGACTGGTGGCCTCGCTGGGCGCCCGGATCGCGGAGGTGGGGCGGCTGCAGCTGCTCGGCCGCGTCTCCTACGTCGACGGCCGCCCGCCGCACGGCCCGCGGAGCAACAGCGCCCAGCGCCTGCACTCGCTGGCCGGTGCCCTGGTGCTCCCCGACGAACTGCAGCAGGCGATCGCGGCCAACCCCGGTCCGGTCCTGCTGGTGGACGACCTGGTCGACTCGGGCTGGACGGTCACCGTGGCGGCCCGCCTGCTCCGCCGCGCCGGTACGGGCCCGGTCCTCCCCCTGACCCTCGCGGTCCAGGCCTGAGCACGCGGAGGACGCCCACGGAGAGGACCCACGGAAGGAGCCCAGCGGGACGAGTCGTCCGGAGCGAGCCGCACGGGGCCGAGCCGTACCGCCCCGACCGGCGGGACAGGGCGGTCGGACGGGAGCGGGCGGGAACGGAGGTGCGCGAGGAGCGGAAGGGGCCCGGCGAAGCCCTTGCCCGGCGGCCGACCTGACGCCCCGTGACCGCGAACCTGACAGATCCGATCCTCCGTCAGCCGAATGGCAGTCAGCCCGAGGTGGAATATATCCGGCAGACCATAGGCATTCGGGCGGCGTTCGTCATTTCATCGTTGCCGCTCGGCCGTTCTGACCTGAGAATTGGGAGGTACCCAGAGCCCGGTCCGGTGGACCCGGCCTTCGGCGTACGCAGATACCCGCCTGCCCCGCGACACGCGGGCGACGGGCCGGGAAGGAGGATCGTGATCAGCGGCAGCGACCGACCCCGGTTCTCCCGGAGACGCATGCTCGACCTCGAAGGCTGGGCGGAGGCCGACGTCCCGCTGCTCCGCGACCCGCGCGAGTTCGTCTCCGAGCTGCACCAGCGCCACCTCCCGCAGCCCGGCACCACGGTGGTCGCGGTGCTGGACCCCCTGCACCAGGTCACCGCCTCCGCCTCGTTCCCCTCCCGACTGCCCGTCCAGGACGGCTGGCAGTACCGGAACGAGATCCTCGCCCACCTCCGGATGGTCACCCCGCACGACCTCCGCTTGGCCCGGCCGAACCGGACGGCGGTCCTGCTGCGCTGCCGCGAGGGCTCACCGGGCTGGACGGAGCAGGACGGGGCGTGGATGTGGGCCCTGCGCGACGCGGCCGCGCTGCACGGGCTGCGCTGCGGCTCGTACATCGCGCTGACGCCGACCGGCTGGCAGTCGCTCGGGGACGGCCGCAACGGCCGGACCCCCAACTCGGCCTCCTGGACCGACGGCCCGGTGCACACCGTCACCGAGCTCGCTCCGCGCTCCACCCGCAGCCACCCGGGCCAGGTCGCCCCGGTCAGCCCGCTGCGCCGCACCGCGACCGGCTGACGCCGACCCCGAGCCGGTCATCCGGCGCGACGGTCAGCGCTGCCGGTGGACCATGGGCATCGGCACGGGAGAGCACACCGAACGGCGGTGGCCCCGGTATCACAGGACCACCGCCGTCGACCGAACGGGAACGGACGGCTCAGACGCCGACCGGGCTCTTCGCCCCCGGGAACAGCGGGCCGACCACGGCGGCCTCGCCACAGACCACCAGCAGCTCGCCGGCCAGCGCCTGCGCGCTGCGGGCGGCTGCGGTCAGCCGCTCCCCGTCGGCCGAGTTGGCCACCAGGACCACCACCGGACGGCCGACCGCCCGGGTCGCCGCGGCGTCGGCGTAGAAGACGTCGCCGCCTTCGGTGAGCTGCGCCCAGTAGCGCTCCTCGCCGAAGGTGAGTTCGTGCTGCTGCCAGGGGTGCGGGTCACCCACCGTCAGGACCAGGACCGTCTCCGGCCCGCGGCCCGACTCGAGCAGCCCGTCCACGGTCTCGTCGGCCCGATCGAGCGCGTCGTGCGCGGTGGCGGGCACCAACTGCACCGCGACGCCCGGCTTTCGGGACGCGGTGGCCGGCGGCGGGCCGGGTCGGGGCCCGGGCTTGGGAGCCGGACGCGGCCCGGGCAGCGGAACGGGTCGGATGGAAGCGGCGGAAGGGACACCAGCGGACTGGGCATCAGGCATACGGGGGGAAGACTCTCGCGGGAGGGGGACACCGGGGCCCGGGACACTCTCGTGGATCTCCGGCCCCACGCGCACGTGGTTTTCCGGATCCTCGGGGGAAACAGGCATGACCCGATGTCTATCAAATGGCGCCCGAACGCGCACGGGCACCCCACCAGTTGGGATCGAGTGGTCATCCGCCCGACACCGTGTCAGAAGCCCAGCGTCAGCTGCTCGTCCTGGGGCTCCGGCTCGCGCACCCGCTTGAGGTGGCTCCACCGGGGCAGCGCGTCCATGTAGGCCCAGGAGAGCCGGTGGTGACGGGTCGGTCCGTGCTCCTCCAGCGCGGCGCGGTGCACCGGTGAGGGGTAGCCCGCGTTCTCGGCGAAGGCGAACTCGGGGTACTCCACGCCGAGCTCGGCCATCATTGTGTCCCGCTCCACCTTGGCGAGGACCGAGGCGGCGGAGACGCAGATGCAGGACTGGTCGCCCTTGATCACGGTGCGGACCCGCCACGGGCCGCCGAGGTAGTCGTGCTTGCCGTCGAGGATCACCGCGTCCGGCGTGACCGGCAGGGCCTCCAGCGCGCGCACCGCCGCCAGCCGCAGGGCGGCGGTCATGCCGAGCTCGTCGCACTCCTCGGGCGAGGCGTGGCCGAGCGCGTAGGCGGTGACCCACTCGGCGAGCACGGGGGCGAGTTCGGCCCGGCGCTTCTCGGTGAGCAGCTTGGAGTCGGTGAGCCCGGCGGGTGGCTTGCGCAGCCCGGTGACCGCCGCGCCGACGGTGACCGGCCCGGCCCAGGCGCCCCGGCCGACCTCGTCCAGCCCGACCACCACCTGGGCGCCCGCCCGTCGCAGCGAGCGTTCGACCGAGTGGCTGGGCGGGTCGTACGGCATGGCGGGTCCTTCGGTTCCGGGGCGGCTCGACGGAGACCAGCCCCGTGCACCGTCCAGCCTAGGACACTCCCGACCGCCCCCGGGGACGGTCACGGAGACGGCACCGGACGAACGACCACCGGCGCGACGACCGACACGACGGCACCGGGCAGACCGCCGCGGACGTGCCCCCCGGCACGCCCACGGCGGTCTGCCCGACTCGGCACCACGGCCGAACCCGACGCCCCGGCCTCACCTCGCCCCGGCCCAGCCCCCGACCCCCAGCCCCAGCCCCAGCCCCCAGAACCCAGAACCCAGAGCCCAACCCCACCACCCGCTACGGCAGTTGCTCGCCGTCCGGGTAGCGGCTGCTGCCGCACCGCGCCAGCATGTCCACCGGCCGCTCCCGCAGCACCTCCTTGGCCCGGCCCTCCGAGAGGCTGGACGCGTACCAGGGGGTGTCCCGGCCTCCGAGCGACTCGGCGATGGCCTGGAGGGCGCAGGTGCGCCGGTCCGCCGGCAGCCGGTCGAGCGCCGGGACGGCGTCGGCGGAGAGGCTGCTGAGGTAGGCGAGGTCGATGGTGCCGAGGCGCTCGAAGCGGGCGACGTTCTGCTCGGCGATCAGCGCGTCCGGCCGCACCAGGCCGAAGACGGCCACCCCGGCGACCACGCTGAACGCCACGGCCCGGGGCAGCAGCCGCGCGACCGAGGCCCCGGCCAGGACCGCGGCCAGCACCAGCAGGAAGACCGCCCCTAGCCAGAGCTCCGCCGCCGTGACCGTCACCCGCAGCCGGGTCAGCCCGAAGACGTCGACGTAGCGCTGCATCCGGTAGTACGCGGAGGCGACCACGACCAGGGTGAGCACGCAGAGCAGGCCGACCAGACCCTTGGCCAGCAGCCGGTCGGAGGCGTTCTGCCGGGGCGCCCAGCGCTGCGCCAGCGCCACCACGGCGAGGGCCAGCACGGTGACCCAGAGCAGCTGCCAGAACCCCTGCCGGGCGTACTCGGCCGGAACGAGCCCGGGCTTGCTCATCACGGCCTCGTAGCCGCCGAAGAAGACCACCGCCTGGATGGCGACGAAGCCGCCGAAGAGCAGGTTGAGCGCGACCATCGGCAGGGCCCACTCGGTCCGGCCGCGCTCGCGGCCGGGCCCGACCGGGAGCCGGTCGAAGCGGCGGGGTGCGGCGGCCAGGTGGGCGGCGGCCAGGGCGATCGCCGCGCCGACACCGAACAGGATGACGCGCAACGGGAGTTCGCCCAGGTCGAAGGTGGGCACCAGGTCGTCGACCAGCTCGCCCACCGCCGCGTCGGCGCTGGCGAACAGCGCACCGAAGACCAGCACCAGCAGACCCGTCACCACCACCGACCCGGCCAGCGGCAGCGCCTTGGTCCGGGCCGAGGCCGGGACCGAGCGGCCCTTCAGGCCGCGGGCCGCCCACGGCAGGGCGGTGAAGAAGTGCGGCAGCAGCCAGATCGGGCCGAGCAGCACGGACGCCCACCGGGTCCCGCCGTGCAGGGCCAGGGTGGCCGTGCCGATCGCGGCCGTGACGGCCAGGAAGCTGGGCCAGCCCGCGTCGCTCAGCACCGGCACCAGCAGCAGCGCGAAGGCCGAGAGGCCCCAGACCAGCGTCCACGGCCTCGCCCGCCGTCCGCGCGCCACTGCGGCCGACCCGGCCGCCACGGCGGCGGCCAGCGCGACCAGCAGCAGGTTCACGCCCGCGCCGTCGCTGAGTACGGTGGCGGCGACCACCCCGCTCAGCAGGACTCCGAGCAGCACCCGCCCACCGGGCGGGGCCGGCCGCTCGGGCGCGGTGCCGGTGTCCCACAGCGGCTTCGGAGCGGGCTTCGGCGGTGCCCAGACGTTCCCCGCCGGAGGCCGCTGTCCCTGCGGAGGAACCGGCCCGGAGGCCCTCGGCGGAACCGCCTCGGACGCCGCCCCGGGAACCACCCCGGACGCTGCCCCGGGCGCCGTCGCGGAAGCCTTCGGAGGAACCGGCGCAGAGGCCGACTCCGGAGCCTTCGGAGGAACCGGTACGGAGGTCGACTCGGAAGCCTTCGGAGGAACCGGCGAACCGGGGCTGGAAGGTGTGGACATGACGCTCCCTCAGAGTTCGACGGGCACGGCGCAGCACCACTCAGGGATGCTGCGCCGTGCCCGAGACCCTTGGAGACTATCCACCTATCTGAACAGGTTCAAAACCCTGTCGGCTTCTGTCACGGAGCTGTGACGAAGCATCAAGCCCGCACCTCAGTACGTCCCGTACAGCGAGTACGACAGCGAGGTCCGGTTGGCCGGCCCGAAGCTGCCGGGCCAGGTGCCGAACGGCACCGCCGCGCCCTGGTACGCCCCGTCGCCGAAGCTGCCCGCGCTGTAGTGCATGTTGTTCAGCGCCGGCCCGGTGCCGTTGGTGTTGTAGACCAGCCAGTACGCCGTCCCCGCCGTCAGCGTGACGTCCACCGGCAGCGAGTTCCACGAGTCCGCCGTCAGCGTCCCGGTGCCGGTGCTGACCACCAGGTCGCCCGGCACGCCGCCGGCGTCGCTGTAGACCGCCATCTGGTACTGGTTGTTGGGTGCGGCGCTGATCGACCCGACGTGCACGCTGAGCTGCTTGAGGGTCACCGGCGAGGAGCCCGTGACGATCCGGCTGCCGTTCAGGTGGTTGGCGTCGTTGTCGTCGGTCTGGACGCCGATGCCGGCGTTGCCGATGGTCAGCGGCGGCGGCGCGGCCGTGGTGAAGGAGATGGTGTACGGCGCGGCCAGCGCGTTCCCGGCCACGTCCTTCACCCCCTGCACGGTGGCGGTGTAACCGGTCGTCACCTCCAGCGGCGCGGACGGGGTGAAGACCACCCCGCTGGTCGTGGAGTCGTACGACACCGTGCCGCTCACCGCCGCACCACCGGCGGTCGGGACCACCGTGACGTCACCGGAGCCCACCGAGGAGCCGTCCAGCGGCTCGCTGAAGGCGAAGCGCAGCGCGTTCTGCCCCGGCACGTTGACGGCGCCGTTGGCCGGGGTGGTGCCGGTGACGGTCGGCTTGGTGGTGTCCTGGCCGTAGGTGGCGGTGAAGGAGCCGACGTTGCCGTCGAAGAAGGCGTAGTTGACGCCCTTGACCGTCTCCACCCGGTAGGGCACCGACACCCCGCCCTGCTTGATCCCGACCAGCGTGCCGCTGGCGGCCTGCACCGGCAGCATGGACCGCAGGCCGTTGACCCCGCCGGTGATCGAGAAGGACAGCGTGGTGCCGTTCCAGCTGATCCCGCTGAAGGCCGAACCGTTGCGCCCGTCCAGCCAGTTGAGCAGCTGGCGGCTGGAGACCACCGGCGCGCCCTTGGCCTTGGCCGCCGCCACGATCTGGTCGGCGGTCTGCGAGGGGGCGAAGTCGGTGTGGATGTTGGCGGTCAGCGCGGCGTAGTAGCCCTGCGCGCCGTAGGCCGCGTTCAGCAGGGTGTTGACGGTGCCCGGCTCGGACTGGCCGGACTCGTCGGTGAGCTGGGTGGTGGCCTGGTAGACGTCGATGAGGCTGCCGTCGGTGTCGGCGAACTTCATCGGCAGCCCGGTGCCGTTGAAGTAGCCCGGCCGGTCGTTCACGAAGGAGGCCGGGTAGTAGTAGTAGTCGTGGTCCATCCGGATGCCGTTGGCCAGCTTGGTCTTGGCCTGGGTGGCCCAGTCGTCCCACTCCACGCAGTGCGTCCGGCTGCTCGAAGGCGTCGGCAGCGCCGGGTACTTGGCCTTCCAGGCGTTCAGCTGGGTGGTGTACATCGACTGCAGGTTGGCCGTGGTGCCCCACGGGCGGCAGTCGGTGGTGATGTGCGAGCCGATCTCGAAGCCCTCGTCGGAGTAGGCCTGCGCCTGTGCCGCCGTCAGCGGGCCGCCGCTGTAGAGGTACGAGGAGGCGCGCACGCACTCCCAGTCGGCCACCTTGCAGCCGGCCGGGCTCTGCGAGATGAAGCTGTCCCAGCGGCCGGAGGTGCCGCCCACGCCGTGGTCGTCACCGGTCATCACCACGACCGCCTTGACGTCCCGGGGGAAGTACCAGAACCGCGGCAGCGGGGCCTTGGAGAGGTTCATCCGGGTCACCAGGTTGGCGAGCAGGCGCTGCTGCTCGTCGGCGATCGGGATCAGCGCCTTGTCGAGGTTGTTCCAGTTCGCCTGGCCGGTCTGGCCGAAGAACATCTCGCTGGCCTCGTAGCCGTCCACGCCGTCGCGCTGCTGGCCGGCCCAGGCGACGTTGCCCTGCCGGGTCTGCACCACCGAGCGGGCCAGGTCGAAGGTGAACGCGGCCGCCTGGCCGCTGCCGGCCGCCCGGAGCGAGACCGCCGGGTTGGCGGTGGCGCTGGAGACGTCGCTGTAGAGCGTGGCGACGGCGGTGGCGCCGTTCAGGGCGTACCGGTCGGCGGTGCCGTGGAAGCCCATGGTGTCGGCGGTCAGCCCGGCGCCGGGGGCGGCCGAGGTGTCGATCTTCAGGTAGGTGTCGGCCAGCGTGTCCGGGGTGGCGGTCAGGCCCAGCAGCGGGGCCAGCTTCTTGTCCGGCCGCATCGCGATCAGCCGGCCACCCGTGTTGGTCCAGGAGGTGAACATCGAGACCTGGGCGTCCGTCAGGGCGGTCTCGCCGAGCAGCACCAGGCTCTGCTGGGTCAGCATCAGGCTGTTCACCTGCGAGAGGTCCACGGTCTTGAAGCTGTTCAGCCCCTCGGCCTTCAGGATCTCCGCGAGGTACTTGGAGTACGGGTTGGCCGCGGTGGTGACCAGCAGCACCGGACCGCTCGCGCCCGGCCCGGCGCCCGGGGTCCAGGCCGGCGGGTTGCCGGGCGTGTAGGTCGCGTTGATGGAGAAGTCCAGGCCGGTGTTGGTGGACGCCCCGAAGCTGGACGGCCAGCTCCCGTACGGGGACGAGGAGTTGCTGTACGCGCCCTTGCCGCCGGTGGAGTAGCGCAGGTTGTTCACGGCCTGGCTGGAGCCGTTGCTGTTGTAGGCCAGCCAGTACGCGGTGTTCGGGCTCAGGTTGGCCGAAACCGGCAGCGAGTTCCAGGAGTTGGCGGTCAGCGTGCCCGCCGCGCTGTTGGCCAGCAGGGTGCCCGGCTTGCCGCCGGCGTCACCGTAGACGGCCACCTGGTACTGGTTGTTCGGCGCCGCGTCGACCGCGCCGACGTACACCGAGATGCTGCTGACCTGTCCGCCCTTGCTGCCGATCACGTAGCGGGAGGCGTTCAGGTGGTTGGAGTCGCCGGAGTCGGTGGCGGTGCCCGTCGTGGTGTTGCCGAGCTTCGCCGTTGCGTCCAGGGCGGACGCGTTGGTCGGGGTGGCCAGGCTGGCCGCCGCGAGCAGGGCCACCAGTAGGCCCGAAAGTCGTTCTCTGTACCGCACGCACTGCCCCCAGGTCTGTCAACGGCGAAATGCCGCCACCCTGTGTACCTGGTGGAGCGGGCGCATGTCCGCAGAATCCACACATTCCTGCGCCATGACAGTTCGTCAGCCGGTCATCCCTTGACAGAACCGGCCAACAGACCTCGCACGAAGTACCGTTGCAGCGCAAAGAAGACGAGCAGCGGAACGATGAGCGACAGGAAGGCGCCGGCCGTCAGCAGCTCCCAGCGGCCGCCGAAACTTCCCGACAGCTGGGCCAGCCGCACCGTCATCGGGGCCACCTCGGCGAGGCCGCCGGAGAAGGTCAGCGCGACCAGCAGGTCGTTCCAGACCCAGAGGAACTCGAAGATGGCGAAGGAGGCCAGCGCGGGGGTGCAGAGCGGCAGCACGATGGAGCGGAAGATCTTGAAGTGCGAGGCGCCGTCCACGATCGCCGCCTCCATCAGGTCCCTGGGCAGCTGGGAGACGAAGTTGTGCAGCAGGAAGGTGGCCAGCGGCAGGGCGAACATGGTGTGCGCCAGCCAGACCGGGACGTAGGTGTCGCTCAGGTTCACCGCCGGGATGATGGTCACCGAGCCCAGGTGGGCGCCGCCGGAGAAGAGTTGGAGCAGCGGGATCAGCGCCATCTGCAGCGGGACCACCTGCAGCGCGAAGATCACGAAGAAGACCGTGTCGCTCCCCCGGAACCGCACCCAGGCCAGCGCGTAGGCCGCCATCGAGGCCAGTACCAGCGGGAAGACGGTGGCCGGGACGGCGATCGCCAGCGAGTTCACCAGGAAGGGCATCAGGCCGTTGCTGTTGCCGAAGCCGCCCTCGAACAGCACCGCGTGGTAGTTCCCGAAGCCGATCGACGGATCGGAGAACACCTCCCACCACCCCGTGGTCGCCACCTGCTGCTTGGGGCGCAGCGAGGTGACCAGCAGGCCGAGGGTGGGGATGGTCCAGAGCACCGTCACGGCGATCACGAAGACCGAGCCGAGCGGCCCGCCGAAGGCCTTGCGCACGGACTTCACCTGGTCTCACGCTCCTTGCGCAGCTGGACGATGTTGTAGGCCACCAGCGGCAGCACGGCCAGGAAGAGGATGACCGCCAGGGTCGAACCGCGGCCGACGTCGAACTGGACGAAGGACTGCGAGTACATCTCGTTGGCCAGCACCTGGGTGCCGAAGTTGCCGCCGGTCATGGTGCGGACGATGTCGAAGGCCTTCAGCGTGGTGATCATCACCGTGGTGAGCACCACCACCAGGGTGGTGCGGATCATCGGCACGGTGATGTCCTTGAACAGCCGGAAGCCCTGCGCGCCGTCCAGCCGGGCCGCCTCGGTGACCTCGTCCGGGATGGCCTTGATGGCGGCCGACAGCACCACCATGGCGAAGCCGGTCTGCACCCAGACCATGACCGCCATCAGCAGGAAGTTGTTCAGCGGCTGGCTGAGGATCCAGTTCGGCGGGTCCTCCCAGCCGAGCGAGACGGCGAGCTGGCTGAGCAGGCCGATCTGCGGCTGGCCGGCCCCGCGGGACTCGTAGACGAACTTCCAGATGATGCCCGCGCCGACCAGCGAGACGGCCATCGGCAGGAAGATCAGCGACTTGTAGACCGCCTGCCAGCGCATCCGCTCCACCAGCAGGGCCAGCACCAGGCCGAGCCCGGTGGCGGTCAGCGGGGCGACCAGGAGCCAGAGCGCGGTGTTCAGCAGCACGCTGTGGATGGACTCGGTGGTGAACGCCCAGGCGTAGTTGTCGAAGCCGGTGAACCGCGAGCTGTCCGAGCTGTAGAGGCTCAGGAAGAGCGTGCGGACCAGCGGGGCGACCAGGCCGACCACGAGCAGCAGCACGGCCGGGCCGAGCATCACCGCGATCGCCAGCGGTCTGCCGAAGCGGCCGCTCGCCCGGCCGGCGGCGAAGAAGACCACCAGCAGGATGCCCAGGAAGCCGGCCACGGCGCCCAGGCTGTTGCCGAACTTGATCCCGGCGTCGGTCCACGCGGAGGCGGCCAGGCCGACGGTCATTCAGGAGTCCTTCCCTCGGCGGTCCTTGGTCGGAGCGGACTGGGAGAGTGTCGGGCGGGCGGATGGGCGGGCAGGCGGGGGGACCGGCGGCGGTCGGAGCCGGACGGCGGGAGCGCGCGAAGGGTGAGGGCGGCGCGGGCGGGTGGACCCGCGCCGCCCGTGGCGACGGTCCTACTGCGGCCAGGCCGCGTCGATGTCCGCCGCCACCTTCGGGATGGCCTGTCCCTCGGCGAACCAGGCGGTGAGCGCCTTCCACTCGGCGCCCGCGCCGACGGCGGCGGGCATCAGGTCGGAGGCGTCGAACCGGAAGGTCGCCGCGGGGTCGGTCAGCGCGGCGGCCGAGAGCTGGTCGATCGGGTCGGTGTAGAGGCTCTTGTCCACGCCCTGGTTGGCGGAGACCCAGCCCTTGGAGACCTTGACCCGGCTGCTGGCCCACTCGCTGGTGGAGAGGTAGTTCTGCACCGCCTGCACCTCCGGGCGGTTGCTGAAGGCGGCCAGGAACTCGCCGCCGCCCTCCACCGGGCTCGCCACCGCCGGGTTCACCGCCGGGAAGCGGAAGGCGAAGACGTCGCCGTCCGGGCCGACCGCGGTGCCCTTGGGCCACTGGGCGGCGTAGAAGGACGCCTGCTGGAGCATGGCGCACTTGTTGGTGAGGATCGGCGCCCCGGCGTCCTGGAAGGTGGTGGTGGCGATCGACTTCACGTCGCCGATGCCGCCGTTGACCCACGCCGGGTTCTGCATCCAGCCGGCCACCGTCTGCATCGCGGCGGTGATCTTCGGGTCGCTGAACTTCACCTGGTGGCTGACCCACTGGTCGTAGACCTCGCCGCCGTGGGTGCCGAGCACGACCTCCTCCAGCCAGTCGGTGGCCGGCCAGCCGGTCGCGGTGCCGGAGCCGATGCCGCCGCACCAGGGCTTGGCGCCGTTGCCGGCCGCCGCGATCTTGTCGCTCAGCGCCGTCAACTCGGCCCAGCTCTTCGGCACTTCGTAGCCGGCCTGCTTGAAGTACTTGGGCGAGTACCAGACCAGCGACTTCATGTTGGCGCTCATCGGGGCCGCGTAGAAGGTGCCGTTGACCGAGCCGTAGGTCTTCCAGACCGGGCTCCACTTGGCCTGGTTGGCCTCGGTCTCGGCCGGTGGCTTCACGACCTTTCCGGTCTTCACCATCTGCGCCAGCAGCCCGGGCTGCGGGATGATCGCGAAGTCCGGGGCGTTGCCGCCGGTCACGCGCACCTGGAGCTGGGACTCGAAGTCGCTGGAGCCCTCGTAGGCGATCTTGATGCCCGTACAAGAACTGAACTCGGCCCAGGACTTCTCCAGCGAGTCCGACTCCGGGCTGAGGATCGAGGCGTACATGGTGACCTTGGTGCCCGAGTGACCGGCGTAGGCCTGGTACTTGGCGCAGTCACCGGTCAGCGGGGCGGCCGATCCGCCACCACCGCCGCCCGAGGAGGAGGAGTTGGAGCAGGCGGCCGTGAGCGCGAGCAGCAGGGCGGCCGGAACGGCCAACTGCCGGGGGCGGAGCGTCATCGGCGGCCTCCGGTCGCGGTCAGGGTGGTGGTCAACGAAGTCCTCCTAGCCAGGGCATGACATGCCAGCGGTGGGACGAACAACACTGCGCTGTACCGGAATCCGTGCGCCCGGGGGTCGGGCTGGCTCGAAGACGTTAACCCAACCGTCATCCCGCGCCAAGGTGTGCGTTCGACCTTCATCGGCCGGTGCCGCAGTCGTGACCCGGCCGTGTCACCCGGCCGGGTCAGGACCGACGCCCGGTCAGAGCACGACCGGCAGCTCCCGAAGGGAGTTGACCACCATCGACGGGCTCGGCCGCAGCTCCGCGTCGTCCACCGCCAGCCGGAGCCCGGGGAAGCGCGCGAAGAGCGCGGGCAGCGCGATGCCCGCCTCCAGGCGCGCCAGCGACGCCCCGGGGCAGACGTGCGGGCCGTGGCCGAAGGAGAGGATCCGGGACGGCTCCCGGGTCACGTCGAAGACCTCGGCGGTGACGCCGTGCTGCGCCGGGTCCCGCCCGATCGCGTTGTACGAGACCAGCACCGCCTCGCCGGCCGGTATCACCACGTCCCCGTACACCACCTCCTCGGTGGTGAAGCGGAACAGGAAGTTGGAGGTGGGCGGGGTCCAGCGCAGCGACTCCTCGACCACCGCGGCCCACTCGACCTCACCCTTGCGGACCAGCTCCAGCTGGTCCGGGTGGGTGAGCAGGGCCCGGACGGCGTTGGTGATCAGGTTGACGGTGGTCTCGTGCCCGGCCGCGATGATCACCCGGAGGGTGGCGGCCGCCTCCGCGTCGGTGAGCGCCCCGCCCTCCACGTCGGCGGCCAGCAGAGCGGTCGTCAGGTCGTCCCCCGGGGCCGAACGCCGCTTCGCCACCAGGTCGTTCACGAAGGCGTTCAGCGCGGCGATGATCGCGGGCACCTCGGCCGGGTCCTTCACGCTGCTGAAGAAGCGCTCGTACAGCTCCCGGATCCGGACGTGGTCCTCGACCGGGACGCCCAGCAGGGTGCCGATCACCGTCATCGGCAGCGGGAAGGCGAAGACCGTCTTCAGGTCCACCTCGGGCCCGAGCTCCGCGACCCGGTCCAGCAGTTCGGCGGTCATCCGCTCGATGCCCGGCCGCATCGCCTCCACCCGGCGCGGGGTGAAGGCCTGCGCCACGATCGAGCGCAGCCGCCGGTGCTCGGCCCCGTCCGTGGTGACCATGCTCGGCCCCGGCACCGCCAACCCGATCAGCGGCCAGGTCTTCGGCACCTCGCCGCGCTGGTACGCGGCCCAGTGCTGCGCGTTCTTCACCAGCCGGTCGTCGGTCAGCAGGGCCCGGGCGGCCTCGTGCGAGGTGACGGCCCAGCCGCGCACCCCGCCCATCAGCTCGACCGGCACCACCGGGCCGGCGGCGCGCAGCAGCGCGCCCTCGGTGGCGTTGTCGGTGGCCAGCGGGTCCATCGGGACCGGGATGACGGGGGTGGTCGCGGCGATCGGGGCGGTGGTCATGCTTCCTCCGGTGGTTCGGGGAACGGGGGACGACGGGGGACGGGTGGAGGGAGCCGGGCGGAGCGGGGCGGAGCGGGATCTGACGCGGGCTCAGCCCGCGTAGCCCGGGGTGAAGGCCACCGGCAGCGCGACCAGCGCGCGGACCCAGGCGGACGGACGCCAGACCAGCGCCGACTCGGTGACCGCCAGCCGCAGGTCGGGCAGCCGGTCGAGCAGCACCTCGATCGCCGTGGTGGCGATCACCTCGGCGGTCTCCTGGGCGGGGAAGGGGCAGCTGTGCGGCCCGTAGGAGTAGCTCAGGTAGGCGCGGTTGCCCTCGGCCGCGGCGCCGTCGGCCTGCCGCACCGAGGGGTCGGTGTTGGCCCCGGCGATGCCGAGCAGCAGCATGTCCCCGGCGGCGATCCGCTGGCCGCCGAGCTGGGTGTCCCGGGTGGCCCAGCGCCCGGCGAAGATCTGCGTCGGGGTGTCCTCCCAGAGCGCCTCGGACAGCGCCTGGCCGATCGACCGGCGGCCGCCGGAGAGCGAGGCGGCGAAGCGCTCGTCGGTGAGCATCAGCCGCAGCGCGTTGGAGATCCAGTAGGCGGAGGGCTGGTGACCGGCGATCAGGATCACCCGCATGTCGCGCATGACCTCCTCGTCGGTCAGCCCGGCCTCGTGGGCGACCAGCCGGGAGGTGATGTCCGGGCCCGGCTGCTCGCGCTTGCGCAGCACCAGCTTGAGCATCACGTCGAGCAGCCGCTGCGCACCCGCCTGGGCCTCGGCCCCGCCGTCCAGCATCGCGACCAGCCCGGCGATCAGCACCGGGGCCTCGTCCTCGTCCAGCCCGAACAGCCGGCAGAGCACCAGCAGCGGCAGCCGGTGCGCGTAGTCGGCGACCAGCTCGGCCTCGCCCTTCCCGGCGAAGCCGTCGATCAGCCGGTCCGCGACCTCCTCGCAGTACTGCTTGAGCTCGTACTGGTCCACCGCCGCCAGCGCCTCGGTGATCGCGGCCTTGCGGCGCTGGTGCTCGGCGCCCTCCGCGTACAGGATCGAGGGGACGGGCGCCATCATCGGCTTCAGCGGCCAGTCCGCCGGGATGTGCGGCCACTGGTTCCACCGGCTGGAGTCCCGGCCGTAGACCTTGGGCTGACTGGTCATCAGCTGGAGCTCGCGGTAGCCGATCACCAGCCAGGCCGGCACCCCGCCGGCCAGCTCGACCGGGGCCACCGGGCCGTGCTTCTCGCGCAGCTCCTGGTAGACCCCGCGCGGGTCGGTCTGGAACCGCGGGCCGTACAGCGGGGCGGCTTCGGTGTGGGCCGGGCAGCCCGGTGGCGGGGTCGGCGCGGGCTCGGTCACGGGGTCTCCTCGTACGCTCTGGGGGCCGGCTGCCGCGCGTGCGCCTGCTCGGCCAACTGCTGGATGTGGCGGACCAGTCCGATCAGCACCTGCTTGCCGGACTCCCGGTCGCGGGCGTCGCAGTCCACCAGCGGGACGTGCTCGGGCAGGTCGAGGGCGGCCCGGACCTCGGCCAGGCCGTGGCCGGGCGGGCCGAAGTTGTTGCGGGCCACGATGAACGGGGTGCCGTGCTGCTCCAGCCGGTCGATCGCGTACCAGGACTCCTCCAGGCGGCGGGTGTCGATCAGCACCACCGCGCCGAGCGCGCCGCTGAACAGCCGGTCCCAGAGGAACCAGAACCGCTCCTGGCCGGGCGCGCCGAACAGGTAGAGCACGTTGCGCTCGTCCAGGGTGATCCGGCCGAAGTCGAAGGCCACCGTGGTGGAGCGCTTGGAGCCGACCAGCGTGAGGTCGTCCACGCCCTCGCCGGCCCGGGTCATGGTCTCCTCGGTGTTCAGCGGACGGATCTCGCTCACCGAACCGACCAGGGTGGTCTTGCCGACGCCGAAGCCACCGACCACCACGATCTTCAGCCCGCTGGCGGCGGTGGAGCGCAGCGGGGCGACCGCCCGACCGCGCAGCAGGGCCCGGTCAGAGCCGTTGGAGTCCATTCAGCACCTGCTTCAACGTGTCGAGGTCGGGCAGCCGCGCCTTGCTGGGCGCGAACCGGGGGTGGCGGGCGGTGATCCGGCCGCCCTCCAGCAGGTCGCCGAGCAGGATCTTCACCACGCTGACCGGCAGGGCGAGTTCGGCCGCCAGCTCGACCACCGCGGTCGGCGAGGCGGCCAGCTCCAGGATCCGGGCCAGCTCGGACTGCATGCCCGGCACCGGGTCCTGCTCCGCGACGATCAGCGTCACCAGGTCGAAGGCGTCCTGGGACGGACGGCTGCGGCCCCCGGTCACGGTGTAGAGCCGGTCCGGCGAGTCGTCCGGCCCGGGGACGGCCCTCGCGGCGCTCATGCCGAGGAGGTCGCGCGGGCCGGGGAGGTCAGGTAGGTGCCGATCTGCTCGACCAGGCCGTGCATGTTGTGGCCGACCACGCCGACGTCGGCGCTCTCCTCGGTGACCACCGCCAGGTGGGCGCCCTCGCCCGCCGCGACGATGCACAGGATGCCGCCGTGGAACTCGGTCATCGACTGCCGAACCCCTCCGGTGCGGTCGCCGAACTCGATCGAGGCGCCGTGCGCCAGGCTCTGCATGCCGGAGGCTATCGCCGCCAGCTGGTCGGCCTGATCGACCGTCAGGCCCGCGCTGTGGCAGAGCTTGAGGCCGTCGGCCGAGAGCACCAGGGCGTGCCGGGCGCCGGGGGTGGAGGCCAGCAGGTTCTCCAACAGCCAGTCGAGGTCGCGGTCGGTGCTGCTGCTCATCGGGGGTCGTCCTTCGGGGAGGCGTCGTCGGAGGTGGCCGCTGTGGTGGCGGCCTCCGTCTCCCGGGCCGGTGTGGCGGCCGGACCGGGGGCGGTCTCAGGGGCGGTCTCGGGGTCGGCCGCCTCGGCGGCCTGCAGGGCCCGGCGGAAGGCGCCGAACCGGGAGGCCGCCACCGCCGCGTCGGCGCGCGGCGCGGGCACCACGGCGGGCGCGGAGGCGGGCGTCGGCCCGGCCTCGGACCTCGGCGAGCCGGTGGCGGCCCGGGCCGTGCTCAGCGTCTGGCCCCGGCGGCGCTGCGGCAGGCCGTGCTCGGTGGTCGCGGTGACCACCGGCTGGGCCGCCGGACGCTCGTGCACGGGGGTCGGCTCGACGGCCGGGACGACCTGGACGGGCGGCTGGGAGCGCTCGGGCGCCGGGTGGGTGATCAGCTGCTCGGGGATCAGCACCACCACGCCGGTGCCGCCCCGGGCGGACGGCCGGAAGGAGACCTGGAGCCCGTGCTTGCGGGCCAGCACGCCGACCACCGCGAGGCCCAGCCGGGTGCCGGAGGAGAGCGCGGCGAGGTCCAGCGGCTCGGCGGAGACGGCCTGTTCGGCCCGGCGCAGCCAGCTCTCGCCGAGGCCGAGGCCGCCGTCCTCGACGGTGATCACCAGGCCGGAGTGCACCTCCTCCACGTAGACGTGCACCTCGGCGGGCGGGGCGGAGAAGTTGGCCGCGTTGTCCAGGATCTCGGCCAGCGCGTGCATCACGCCCTCGGCCGCGAAGCCGGCCACCGCCGCCGTGCTGGCCGAGTGCAGCCGGACCCGCTGGTACCCGCCGATCCGGCCGAGCGCGCCGCGCAGGATCGACTCCACGCCGATCGGCCTGGTCCACCGGCGGCCGGTCCTCGCCCCGGTGAGCACCGCGATCGAGTCGGCCATCCGTCCGGCCTGGGCCGTGGAGTGATCGAGCGTCAGCAGGTCGCCGAGCACGTCCTCGCCGTGCCGGTGCTGCATCTCGCGCAGCTCCGCGTGCATGCTGGTGGCCAGCGCCTGGACCCGTCCGGCGGCGGTCGCGCAGACCGCCAGCGCGGCGGCCCGCTGCCGCTCGCCGCGGCCCACCTCGGTGGCCACGGTGCGCAGCAGCGCGGCGTGCGGGATCCCGGCGTGGCCGGCCAGCACCGTCTCCACCGAGCTGCCGGAGCGCAGCCGGCGGAGCACCCCGGGCAGCACCTCCCCGGTCAGCCGGTCGAGCGCGGTGCGCTCCTCGTGGGCCATCCGGGCCAGCCCGTGCAGCTCGTGGGCCTCGGCCCGGCTCTCGTGCAGCGCCTCGTTGGCGGCGTGCAGGTCGCCGCGCAGGGCGTCGGCCTCGGCCTGGGCGGTGGCCAGCGCGGCGCGCAGCTGGGCGGCCGCGGCGTGGGTGGCGCCGAGCTCGGCGTGCAGGGCCACGGCCCGGCCGGTCGCCTCGGTGAGCTCGTACCGGGTGGCGTCCAGGTCGGTCTCGGCGCGCTGCCGCCGGTCGAGCTGACGGCAGGTCAGCGCGAGCAGCGCGAACCAGAGCAGCAGGGCCCCGGCCACCGTGGCGGACACGGCGGCCCGGTGGCCGGAGGGGGCGGACGCGATCGCGGCGGCGCCTGCGGCGGCACCGGTCAGCAGGCCGACCGCGGCCCACCTGGCCGTGCTGCTGCGACCGCCGGTGGCACGGCGGGGCTGAGCTCTCATCAGACTGATCCTCGGGGGCGGACGGCTGCTGCTGGGCGGTCGACCAGCGCACCGCACCCGTCACGCTCCGGGTGGTTGATCAGTACACGCGGTCAGCAGATCATATCCATTCACCACTTGTACTCAAGACGGCATCTGACGCACCGTCCGTCTTTCGGACACCGTCCGTCACGTTCGGCGGACGGTGTCCGAACGACCCGTGGAATCAAGCCGTACGGGACTCCAACTCCCGGCGCAGCAGCGCCAGGTCGATCCCCCGGTCGGCGATCACCCGGGCCCCGAGGCCGCCGCCCTCGCGGAGCAGGCCGAGCAGCAGGTGACGCACCGCGATCTCCCGGTCCTTCAACCGCAGCGCCTCCCGCAGCGACAGCTCCAGCACCTTCTTGGCCCGCGGAGTGAACGGGCTGCGGTCGACCACCGCGCTGCGCAGCCAGCCGCGCCGCTTCGGCTCCGCCTGCCCGCCGTCCAGCGCCCCCGCGCCGAACTCCGCCTCCACGGCGGCCCGGACGGCGTCCAGGTCCACCCCGATCGAGGCCAGCGCCTCGGCGTCGCCGTCCGGGCCGCCGACCAGCCGGACCACCTCGGCCCGCGCCGCGGCGTGGTCCAGCCCCAGCTCCACCAGCAGCGCGGCCGCCGGGTCGGACGGATCGGCCAGCATCCCGAGCAGCAGGTGCTCGGTGCCGGTGTACGCGTGGCCCAGCTCCTCCGCCTCGGCCCGGGCCCGCACCACCACCTGACGGGCCGGCACCGTGAACCGTTCGAACATCCCTCAGCCTCCGTCCCGCTTGGCGTGCTTCTTGTGGACGGCCTGCCGGCTGACGCCGAGACAGACCGCGATCTCCTGCCAGGACCACCCCTGGCTCCGCGCGTTCCCGACCTGGAGGTCCTCCAGCCGGTCCGCCAGGTCCCGCAGGGCCCGCACCGCGCGCAGGCCGACCGCCGGGTCACGACTGCCCGCGGCTGCCGCGAGCTGCTTGGTGTCGCTCATGACGTCAACTTTGGTTGACGGCTCGGCATCTGTCAACCCTGGTTGACAAAGACCCCCGCCCGCGCGGCCACCAGTGCGGCCTCGGCCGCCCGGTCGGCGTCCCGCCCGTCCAGCGGCTCGCCGGTCAGGAACAGGCAGTGGTAGAGCGGCGCGGTGGCCGCCCGGACCACCGCCACCGGGTCGGTGCCGTCCGGGAGTTCGCCCCGGACCACGGCCCGCGAGACCAGCGCGGCCGCCTGGCGGTGGCGGGCGGCGAAGAAGGCGTGCAGCGCGGCGGCGCCGCGCTCCGAGCGGAGGGCGGCGGCGATCAGCGCCCTGGGCGTGGCCCCGGCCTCCGGATCGGCGAACACCCGCTGGACCTCACCGGCGAGCAGCCGCAGGTCGCGCTCCACCGAGCCGGCGTCGGGGACGGGCCACTCCCGCTCGGCGGAGCTCTCCAACGCCTGGGCGACCAGCCCGTCCACCCCGCCCCACCGGCGGTAGAGGGTCGCCTTGTGGACGCCGGCGCGGACGGCGACCGCCTCGGCCGTCAGCTGGTCGTAGGGCTTCTCGGTCACCTCCGCCAGGGTCGCGGCGACCACATCGGCCAGGACGCGGGCGCTCCGGCCGCCGGGGCGCTTCTCGGCGGGCTTCGGCTCAGGCTCGTCAGACAAAGTCGACTCCAGTCGCATTAAGGCTTGCCAGCCCTCGGCCGAGCTGGCAGGCTCAGATTAACGCGACGCCCGTCGCCTTAACGAGAGGCACTCTTTGACCGCCACCACCTCCACCACGACCGCCACCGCGACGACCGCCACCGCGACGACCGCCACCGCCGAGATCCATGTCGACGGCCCGGCCGGCCGCCTCGCCGTCCTCGACCACGGCGGCACCGGCCCCGACGTCCTCCTCCTGCACGGCGCCACCCGCACCGCCCTCGACTGGGAGCCGCTGCGCCCACACCTCCCGGGCCTGCGCCTGGCCGCCCCCGACCTGCGCGGCCACGGCCGCTCCGACGGCGACGGCGACCACGGCTGGCCCGCCCTGCTCGCTGACCTGGACGCCGTGATCGCCGCCCTCGGCCTGCACACCCCCTGGCTGGTCGGCCACTCGCTCGGCGGCATGCTCGCCGTCCGCTACGCGGCCACCCGCCCCGGCGCCGTCCGGGGCATCGTCGACCTGGACGGCTTCGGCCCCGGCGTGCCGTCCCTCTACCCCGGCCTCACCGCCGCCGAGGTGACCGAGCGCCGGGCCGAGCAGCTCGCCCTCTTCGCCGCCCTGCCCGCCGAACCCCTCACCGCCGAGGAGTGCGCGGCCCGCGCCCGGGCCCGTGCCGCCCTGCTCGGCACCGACCCCGGCGCCGAGGAGGCCACCGCCCTGCGGGCCCGGACCGCCGACGGCGGCGCCCGCCCCGCCCCGCCCCCGCCGAACTCCCCGCCCTGATGGCTCCCCTGGACGGCTGGGACATGTTCGCCGAGGCCCGCGCGCTGACCTGCCCGGCCCTCTTCGTCCGCGGCGCGGTGCCACCCGCCGTCGACCACCTGCCGCCCCGGCTGGCCGAGTTGACCACCGCCCTGGTCGCCGGGATCGACCGCGAGCTCGCCACCCTCCCGCACACCGCCGACGTGGCGGCCGGCCACCTGCTCCACCTGGAACGCCCCGTCGAGACGGCCCGGCTGATCAGGGAGTTCATCGGGTAGGTTGCCCGGCATGACTGGTACCGCGACCACCGACACGGGAACGGCCACCGGGGCGGGGGCCCTGCTGCGCGGCTGGCGCGAGCGCCGCGGCCTGAGCCAGCTCCAGCTCGCCCTGGGCGCCGACTCCTCCGCCCGGCACATCAGCTTCATCGAGACCGGCCGCTCCCGGCCCGGCCAGGAGCTGCTGCTCCGCCTCGCCGAGCACCTCGACGTCCCGGTCCGCGAGCGCAACTCCCTGCTGCTGGCCGCCGGTTACGCCCCGCACTACGCGGAGACCCCGCTGGACGACCCCGCCCTGGACGCCCTCCGCGAGGGCATGGAGCGCCTGCTGGCCGCCCACGAGCCCTACCCCGCACTGATCGTGGACGGCGGCTACCGGGTGCTGGCCGCCAACCGCGGGATCGGGCTGCTGCTCGACGGGGTCGACCCGGAGCTGCTCACCGAACCGCTGAACGCCATGCGGCTCACCCTGCACCCGCGCGGCATCGCCCCGCGGATCCGCAACCTGCGCCAGTGGCGCGCCCACCTGCTGGAGCAGATGGAGCGTCAGATCGCCCTGGTCCGCTCCGAGACGGTGCGCGCCCTCTTCGAGGAGGTCAGCGCGTACCCGCTGCCCGACACCGTCGACGAGCCCCAGGACGCCCACGAGGTCTTCCCCTTCGCCCTGCCGCTGCGGATCGAGCACGGCGGACGGGTGCTGTCCTTCCTCTCCACCATCGCCACCTTCAACACCCCCACCGACGTGACGGTCTCCGAGCTGGCCATGGAGACCTTCCTCCCGGCCGACCCGGAGACCGCCGCCCACCTGCACTCCCTCATGCCGAGGTAGCCCGCAGCGCCCTCCACTGCAGCACCGCGAAGCCGGCCACCGTGGCCGCCTGCACCGGGATCCACACCATCCCGGCGGTGGTCGGCTCCAGCCACAGCTCCATCGCCACCACGCTCAGCACCGGCCAGACCAGGTTCGCGTCGATCACCGCCTTCACGCCCAGCGGCGCGGGCCGCCGCTGCCCGGCCAGCACCGCGACCAGCGCCGCGTACCCGACCAGGAACACCCCGATCTCCCGGAGCACCCCCTCCGAGACCCCCAGCAGCTCCCCCAGCGGACCGGCGAACACCGCGTACGCCAGCCCGTTCCCACCCGTCACCACCGCGTCCAGCCCCAGCACCTGCCGCAGCCAGCGCTGCGGAGCAGCGACCGAACGGACCACACCGGCAACCGAGTTCACAGCCATGCCGAACCCACCCTCTCGGGACACGATCTCCTTGGAGCCGCTCCCCGGGAGACCCCCGGGGCGGCTGACACCAACTCTGCCGCGCGGCCGGACGGGGGTCGATTACGTCCGAGGTAATGCGGGCCCGCCCAGCTCAGCGGCCCGCCGGGCACCTCACCGGCCCGCCGGGTACCGCTCCCGGGAGACCACCCGGGCCAGGCTCCGCCGCCCCGGATGCGGCCGGTTCTCCGCCGGGTGCCCGAGCGCGACCAGCAGCGCCACCGCGATGTCCTCCCGGCCGCCGACCCCGACCGCGGCCTTCACCGCCTCCTCCTCCCAGCCGTTCATCGGCGAGGTGGCCAGGCCGAGTTCGGTCGCGGCCAGCAGCAGGAAGGAGGCCGCGATCACCGCGTCCTTCACCGCGTACTCCCTGGTCAACCCCCGCTCCTCCAGGTCCAGTTGGAACGCCGTGGACGCCTCCGCGAAGGCCGCCGCGAACTCCTCGTTCCACGCTCCGCTCGCCACCGCCCGGCGCCGCACGTCGGCCCGGTCCTCCCGCCAGGCCTGCGGCTCGGCCAGGAAGACCAGCAGCACCGGCGCCTCCAGCGCCTGCGGCTGCCCTCCGGTGGCGGCGGCCAGCGCCGCCCGGCCCTCCTCGGAGCTGACCACCACGATCGAACGGTCCTGCAGGTTCCAGCTGCTGGGCGCCTCGGCGGCCAGCTCCAGCAGCACGTCCAGATCTCGCTCGGAGACCGGATCGGGCCGGTAGTGACGGACGGTACGGCGGGTGCGGATGGCCTCGGCCACGGACAGCGTCTGCTGAGTGATCGTCATGCCGTCCACTCTCCGGGAGCCACTCTCCAACGGGAAGTAGGCACCTGAAAGTGCGTTACTCTCCGGGCATGACCACCTTCGTGGAAGCCTCCGGCCTGCCCGCCGACACGTACTCCGCCAAGTGCCCGACCCGCCAGGTCATCGACCACATCGCCGGCAAGTGGACGGTCCTGGTGGTGGACGCCCTGCTCGACGGCGGGACGATGCGCTACACCGAGCTCAGCCGCCGGATCGAGGGCGTCTCGCAGAAGATGCTCACCCAGACCCTGCGCACCCTGGAGACCGACGGCTTCGTCACCCGCACCGTCCACCCCACCGTCCCGCCCCGCGTGGAGTACAGACTCACCCCGCTCGGCCTGAGCCTGGCCGAACCGATCAGCGCACTGCGCCGGTGGACCGAGACCCACATCAACGAGATCCTCCGGGCCCGGGCCGGCCACCCGGAGGGGCACTGAGCCCGCGGTCAGAGCGCGGTGAGCCGGAAGGCCAGCCGCCCGAACCGCACCCGGTCACCAGCCCTGACCACCACCGCGCCGGCCACCCGCCGCTCGTTCACGAAGGTGCCGTTGCTGGAGCCGAGGTCGTGCAGCACCCACTCGTAGCCCTCCAGCCGCAGCTCCGCGTGGTGCCGGGACACGGTGGCGTCGCCCAGCCGCAGCCCGGAGCCGGAGATCCGGCCGATCCGCAGCACCGTCACCCCGGGCCCGGGCAGCCCCAGGCCCGGCAACTCCTCCGCCCGCCAGCTCCGCCGCAGCCCGACCCGCAGGGCCGAGGCCCGTGCCACGGTGCGCAGCAGGAACCGGGAGACCGGATCGTGCGCGTCCAAGTCGCCGACCACGTCGTCGAGTTCGGCCTTGGTCCGGGCGGTGAGCACCAGCTCCATCCGCCGGATGAAGGTGTCGTGGGAGAGCCGCCCCACGCCCACCCCTTCGCGCAGCACCTCCAGCGCACGGTCCCGCTCCGCTTCGGACGGCCGTACCAGCGCGGTGCGGAACTCGAGTGACGCCATGTCAGCGATTCTCCGCGCCGCCCACCGGCCCTGTCCAGCACCGGTCGGCACGACGGAGGCGGGCCCCGACCACCAGGTGGTCGGGGCCCGCCTCGACGGTCCGGCTCGGGGTCAGCTGCAGCCGCTGGTGGAGCCGCAGCCCTCGCAGAGGTAGCAGCTGCCGGCCCGGCGCATCTTGGTGCCGCAGGAGAAGCAGAGCGGCGCGTCGGCGTTGAGGCCGAGCTGGATCTCCATCAGTTCGGTGGAGTTGTGCGCCTGCTTCGGGGCGGCGGCGGCCGGGGCGACCGGGGCCGCCTGGATGACCACCGGGGCGGGGGCCGGGACGGACTGGGCCAGGCCCTCGACGTCCACGTCCTCCGAGTCAATCGGCTCGTAGGAGCCGGTCTCCAGGTGCCGGGTGCGCTCCTCGACGGAGTGGATGCCCAGCGCGGAGCGGGTCTCGAAGGGCAGGAAGTCCAGCGCCAGGCGGCGGAAGATGTAGTCGACGATCGACTGCGCCATCCGCACGTCCGGGTCGTCGGTCAGACCGGCCGGCTCGAAGCGCATGTTGGTGAACTTCGCGACGTAGGTCTCCAGCGGGACCCCGTACTGCATGCCGACCGAGACCGCGATCGAGAAGGCGTCCATCATGCCCGCGAGGGTCGAGCCCTGCTTGGACATCTTCAGGAAGACCTCGCCCAGACCGTCGTCCGGGTAGGAGTTGGCGGTCATGTAGCCCTCGGCGCCGCCCACCGTGAAGGAGGTGGTGATGCCGGGACGGCCCTTCGGGAGGCGCTTGCGGACCGGGCGGTACTCGACCACCGGAGCCGGAGCGGCCGCGGCGGCCGGGGCCTCGACGGCCGGGGCGTCCTTCTTCTTGGCCGAGAGCGGCTGGCCGACCTTGCAGTTGTCACGGTAGATGGCGAGTGCCTTGACGCCGAGCTTCCACGCCTCGAAGTAGATCTCCTCGATCTCCTCGACGGTGGCGGCCTCGGGCATGTTGACGGTCTTGGAGATGGCACCGGAGATCCACGGCTGGATCGCCGCCATCATCCGCACGTGGCCCATCGCGGAGATGACCCGCTCGCCCATCGCGCAGTCGAAGACCTCGTAGTCGGCCGGCTTCAGGCCGGGCGCGTCCACCACGTTGCCGTGCTCGGAGATGTGGGCGACGACCGCCTCGATCTGCTCCTGCTGGTAGCCGAGGCGCTTGAGGGCGCGCGGCACGGTGTTGTTCACGATCTGCATCGAGCCGCCGCCGACCAGCTTCTTGAACTTCACCAGCGCCAGGTCCGGCTCCACGCCGGTGGTGTCGCAGTCCATCATCAGGCCGATGGTGCCGGTCGGGGCCAGCACGGAGGCCTGCGCGTTACGGAAACCGTTCTGCGCGCCGAGGCGGAGCACGTCGGCCCAGGTCTCGGTGGCGGCGGCCCAGACGGGGGCGTCCAGGTCGTCGTAGGAGTGCGCGGCGGCGTTGGCGTCGGCGTGCTGCCGCATGACCTGCTGGTGCGGGGCCGCGTTGCGGGCGTAGCCGTCGTACGGGCCGACCACGCCGGCCAGCTCGGCGCCGCGGCGGTAGGCGGTGCCGGTCATCAGCGAGGTGATGGATCCGGCCAGCGCGCGGCCGCCCTCGGAGTCGTAGGCGTGGCCGGTGGCCATCAGCAGGGCGCCGAGGTTGGCGTAGCCGATTCCCAGCTGGCGGTAGGCGCGGGTGGTCTCGCCGATCTTCTCGGTCGGGAAGTCGGCGAAGCAGATGGAGATGTCCATCGCGGTGATGACCAGCTCGACCACCTTGGCGAAGGTGGTGGCGTCGAAGGAGTCGTCGTCGCGCAGGAACTTCATCAGGTTGAGCGAGGCGAGGTTGCAGCTGGAGTTGTCCAGGTGCATGTACTCGGAGCAGGGGTTGGACGCGTTGATCCGGCCCGACTCCGGGCAGGTGTGCCAGTGGTTGATCGTGGAGTCGTACTGGATGCCCGGGTCGGCGCAGGCCCAGGCCGCCTCGGCCATCTTGCGGAAGAGCTTCTTGGCGTCGACGGTCTCGATGACCTCGCCGGTCATCCGGGCCCGCAGGCCGAACTCGGTGCCGTTCTCGACCGCGGTCATGAACTCGTCGGAGACCCGGACGGAGTTGTTGGCGTTCTGGTACTGGACGGACGTGATGTCGTCGCCGCCCAGGTCCATGTCGAAGCCCGCGTCGCGCAGCGCGCGGATCTTCTCCTCCTCCTTCACCTTGGTGTCGATGAAGGCCTCGACGTCCGGGTGGTCCACGTCCAGGACGACCATCTTGGCCGCGCGGCGGGTGGCGCCACCGGACTTGATGGTGCCGGCCGAGGCGTCGGCGCCGCGCATGAAGGAGACCGGGCCGGAGGCGTTGCCGCCGGAGGAGAGCAGCTCCTTGGAGGAGCGGATGCGGGAGAGGTTCAGGCCGGCTCCGGAGCCGCCCTTGAAGATCATGCCCTCTTCCTTGTACCAGTCGAGGATCGACTCCATGGAGTCGTCGACGGCCAGGATGAAGCAGGCCGAGACCTGCTGGGGCTGCTTGGTGCCGACGTTGAACCAGACCGGCGAGTTGAAGCTGAAGACCTGGTGGAGCAGCGCGTGGGTGAGCTCGTGCTCGAACACCTCGGCGTCCTCGACCGTGGCGAAGTAGCCGTTCTTCTCGCCGGCGGCGCGGTAGGTGAGCACCACGCGGTCGATGATCTGCTTGAGGCTCCACTCGCGCTGCGGGCTGCCCACCGCGCCGCGGAAGTACTTCGAGGTCACGATGTTGACCGCGTTCACCGACCAGAAGTCGGGGAACTCGACGCCGCGCTGCTCGAAGTTGACCGACCCGTCACGCCAGTTGGTCATGACGACGTCGCGGCGCTCCCAGGTGACCTGGTCGTAGGGGTGCACGCCCGGAGTGGTGTAGATGCGTTCGATCCGCAGGCCGCCCTTGGGAGCCTTGCCGGCCCCCTTGGCAGCCTTCGACCCGCGTGCGGACCCGCTCGTGGTGTCGGTCACTTCTCGCTTCTCCTCTAGGGCAAATCCCCCAATGTCCCATTATCAGATGGGTCTGGGGGTGGACGGCAGTGTTCAGCGCACCGTTTTCGGGCACGCCTGACACCCGGGCCGACTGGCTAGGTCAGTAGGTCAGGGCGCGGTGGAGAGGACAGCGACGTCACCCTCCACGGGAAGAGGCTGCTCGGCGCGGAGCTCCGCGATGGCGGCCTCGAAGTCTTCGAGATCGTTGAAGGCCCGGTACACCGACGCGAAGCGCAGGTAAGCGACCAGGTCGAGTTCCTTGAGTGGGCCGAGTATGGCAAGCCCCACGTCGTGGGTCGAGAGTTCGGCGCTGCCGGATGCCCGGACGCACTCCTCGACCCGCTGCCCGAGCTGGGCCAGCGCGTCCTCCGTGACCGGACGACCCTGACAGGCCTTGCGGACACCGGTGATCACCTTCGACCGGGAGAACGGCTCGGTCACCCCGCTGCGCTTGACCACCATCAGCGTGGCGGTCTCGACGGTGGTGAAACGGCGGCCGCAGTCGGGACACTGGCGGCGACGGCGGATGGAACTCCCGTCGTCACTGGCTCTGCTGTCCACGACCCGGCTGTCCGGATGCCGACAGAAGGGGCAGTGCATCGGGAACTCCCTCGACGGCGACAGCGGACTGGACCAGCCTACACCGACCACAAGGGGTGGGCTCGACCGCGAACCTATGCCCTAGATGTTGTGGTCGCATCCCGACGCGCCGCTGTGTTCTAGACTTATCGAGTCGAACACTTAAGCGATGTACACCCAAGGCCTTGATCGAGTCAGCCCGACTCGAATAAATTCACTCGAACGTGTGTTTGGCGCAACCTTTCGATCGGTGCCCCTGTTGAGCTGGGAAAGAGGGCCAGCAGTCGGAAGGAACCGCCGTGAACACTCTCGAAGCCAAGACCTCCATCCCGGTGCAGGAGCGTTCCGCGCGCACCGCCGACCAGGAGAGCGTGGACCACACCATGAGCCGGAGCCAGCCGATCGAGCACTCCGCCGCCCAGGACGACGTCCTCGGCCAGCCCGCCCCGACCCGCGCGATGCCGGGCCGCCCGCCGGGCATCCGCACCGACGAGGCCGGGCTGACGGAGCGCCAGCGCCGGGTCATCGAGGTCATCCGGGACTCGGTCCAGCGGCGCGGCTACCCGCCGTCCATGCGGGAGATCGGCCAGGCCGTGGGGCTCTCCTCCACCTCCTCGGTCGCCCACCAGCTGATGGCCCTGGAGCGCAAGGGCTTCCTGCGGCGTGACCCGCACCGGCCCCGCGCCTACGAGGTCCGCGGCGTCGAGGTCGCCCGGCCGAACACCGCCGAGGCGGCGGGCCGGCCCTCCACCTCCTACGTCCCGCTGGTCGGCCGGATCGCCGCCGGCGGTCCGATCCTGGCCGAGCAGACGGTCGAGGACGTCTTCCCGCTGCCCCGTCAACTGGTCGGCGAGGGCGAGCTGTTCGCGCTCACCGTGCGGGGCGACTCGATGATCGAGGCCGCGATCTGCGACGGTGACTGGGTCACGGTGCGGCGCCAGCCGGTCGCCGAGAACGGGGACATCGTCGCGGCGATGATCGACGGCGAGGCCACCGTCAAGCGCCTCAAGCGCGAGGACGGCAAGATCTGGCTGATGCCCCACAACCCGGCCTACGAGCCCATCCCGGGCGACAACGCCACCATCCTCGGCAAGGTCGTCGCGGTCCTCCGCCGCCTCTGAGCTGCGCAGGCGGTAGTGGTTGCACCAGGGGCGCGGGACTCTGCTCATGTGCGGCTCCGCCGCGCGGGCGCGCAGAGGACCGGCAGCACCACCAAGCGGTAAGTGGTTACACCAGGGGCGCGGGGAACTGCGCGCGGTGGAAAGGCAGCACCTGCAACTGGCCGACGGTGGGTCAGTTGCAGGTGAGTTGCCTTCCGCCTCGCGCCGTTCCTCGCGCCCCTGGCGTAACCACGTACAGCCTCGCGCCCCTGGCGTGTGCCTACTGGCTGGTGCGCTTGGCCACCGGCTTGACCGGGGGTGCGGAGGCGTCGATGGCGGCGAGGGAGCGGCGGACCTGGTTGCGGTCGTCGGTGTACCAGAAGTCGGGCATCGAGGACTTGAAGAAGCCGCCGTAGCGCTTGGTCGCCACCCGCGGGTCGAGCACCGCGACCACGCCGCGGTCCTCCGCCGCACGGACCAGTCGGCCGGCGCCCTGCGCCATCAGCAGCGCCGCGTGGGTGGCGGCCACCGCCATGAAGCCGTTCCCGCCCCGTGCCTCGACGTCCTTCTGACGGGCGCTCATCAGCGGGTCGTCCGGCCGCGGGAACGGGATCCGGTCCATCACCACCAGCTGGCAGGCGGAGCCGGGCACGTCGACGCCCTGCCAGAGCGACAGCGTCCCGAACAGGCAGGTCGAGGAGTCCGAGGCGAACTCCCGGATCAGCTCGCCCAGGGTGTCCTCGCCCTGGAGCAGGATCCGGTGGTCCAGCCGCTCCCGGAGCGCCTCCGCCGCCGCCTTGGCGCCGCGCATGGAGGAGAACAGCCCGAGCGTGCGCCCGCCCGCCGCGTCGATCAGCTCGGCCAACTCGTCGAGCATCTGCGGGCGTTCGAGGTCCCGCCCGGGCTCGGGGAGGTGGCGGGCGACGTACAGGATGCCCTGCTTGGGGTAGCTGAACGGGGAGCCGACGTCCAGGCCCCGCCAGTACGGCGGGGTGGTCTCGTCCTGGACCAGCTCCGGCTCGTCCTCGCGCCGGACGTCCGGGAGGCGGCCCTCGGCCGGGAGGCCGAGCGAGGCGGCCACGCCGGTGAAGTCGCCGCCGAGCTTGAGGGTGGCGGAGGTGAGGACGACCGAGCGTTCCTTGTACAGGGCCTCCCGGAGCAGGCCGGAGACGCTCAGCGGGGCGACCCGCAGGGAGGCGGTGCCGGGGCCGAAGCGGTCGGTGCGCTCGATCCAGACGACGTCGTACTCGGAGCCCTCCAGCAGCCGGTCGGCGGTCTCGTGCAGGCTCTCCGCCGAGGCCATCGCCTGCTTGCGGACGGCGTCCTCGTCGGTGAGCGCCTTGTCCCTGGTCTCGCCCAGGGAGGTGATGATCTGGCGGGCGGCGTCGCGGATGGCGGTGACCGCGTAGCCGAGGTACTCGGGGAGCTCGCCCTCGACCCGGCCGGGCTGGGCGGTCTCCATCAGGCCGTGGTAGTTCTCGGCGGCGGCCTGGAGGGCGTCCACCGCCTTCTCGTTGGCCAGCCTGGCGGCGCGCTTGACGGCCCGGTTGACGGCGCCGACGGTGAGCTCGCCGGTGGCGGCGCCGGTCACCCGGTTCACCAGCTCGTGGGCCTCGTCGACGATCAGCAGGCCGTGCTCGGGGAGGACCGGGGCACCCTCGATGGCGTCGATGGCGAGCATCGCGTGGTTGGTGACCACCACGTCGGCCAGCTTGGCCCGCTCACGGGCCTGCTCGGCGAAGCACTCCTGGCCGTAGGCGCACTTGGTGGCGCCCAGGCACTCCCTGGAGGTCACCGACAGCTGGGCCCAGGCCTTGTCGGAGACGCCCGGCGACATGTCGTCGCGGTCCCCCGTCTCGGTCTCCTCGGCCCACTCGCGCAGCCGCAGCACGTCCTGGCCGAGCTTGCCGGTGGGGCCGCCGAGGGCCTCGACCGGATCGAAGAGGCCCTCGCCCTCGTCGCTCGGGGTGCCCTCGTGGACGCGGTGCAGGCAGACGTAGTTGGAGCGCCCCTTGAGCATGGCGAACTGCGGACGGCGCCGCAGCACCGGGTGCAGCGCCTCCACGGTGCGCGGCAAGTCCCGCTCCACCAGCTGGCGTTGGAGCGCCAGCGTGGCGGTGGCCACCACCACCTTGTCCCCGTGCGCGAGCGCGGGGACGAGGTAGGCGAGGGACTTTCCGGTGCCGGTGCCGGCCTGCACCAGGAGGTGCTCGCCGCTGCCCACCGCGTCGGCGACGGCGGAGGCCATCGCGACCTGACCCGGGCGCTCGACACCCCCGACGGCCTGGACGGCGGTGTGCAGCAGCTCCGGGAGCGCGGCGCGGGTGACGGGCGCCGGGGCCTCGGCGGTGCCGGGCAGGGCCTGGGGTGCGGAGTCGTTCGTCATGGCCCGCCCAGCCTACGGCGTGGGAGTGACAATCCGGTCCTGCCTGGCCGGGGCCGGAGCGGGGACCGAGCCGCCGAGGTGGAGCGGATTGGGCACCTGGCCGTGCACGGCGGCGTGCGGACGCTCCGGGCGGTCCCGGTAGCCGTCCAGCAGCAGCCGGTTCCGGTTCAGGCAGAGCCGGTCGATCCGCGGGGTGAAGAGGTCGAAGAGCCGGAAGCGGTCGCCGAGTTCGGGGAAGCGCCGCTGGTGGGCGGTGATCCGCTCGCGCAGCAGCTCCCAGAACTCGCTCTCCGGGACGCCGAGCTGACGCTCGAACAGCGGGGCCAGGTAGCGGAAGACCCCGATGAACAGGCCGGAGTGCAGGAACTGGCAGAGGAAGGCCGGGGGTTCGCGCAGCAGCACCCCTCCGACCTCCTCCGGCAGGCCGTCCAGTTCGGGCAGCGGCTGGTCGCTGATGTTGACGTCGTCGACGAAGTCCTTGACCGCGAGGCGGGCCGGGGCGTCGTGCTGGTCGAAGACGATGATGGCGTTCTCGCCGTGCGGGGAGAAGACGGTGCCGTACTTGTAGAGGAAGTGCAGCAGCGGCGGCAGCATCACGGCGAACAGCCGGCGCAGCCAGTCCCGGGCGGGCAGCCCGGAGCGGGCGACCAGCTCGGCCACCAGGGCGCGGCCGTCCGAGCCGGTCTGGAGCAGCGAGGCCAGGGTGCGGGCCCGCTCGTGCGGGGCCAGGTGCCGGCCGAGCGGCTCGCGCCAGATGGCGCCGAGCAACTCCTTGTACTGGTAGGGGACTTCCGGCAGGTCCCGGTAGAGCGGATGGTCCACGGTGACGGAGGCGATCTCGCCCAGCAGGATCACCCGGCACTCGTCGCGCAGGAACGGGTCGCCGTCCCGCAGGCCGTGGATCCAGGAGGTGACCGCGGGGGCGGCCAGCGTGCGCTCGGTCGGCAGGCCGCGCCAGACCAGGGTGTTGAGCACCGAGAGCGGGAGCTTGACGGTGCAGCGCTCGGGGTGGCTGAGGTTGAAGAAGCTGCGGATGGACTGCTGGGGCAGCCGCAGGTCCCCGTCGCTGGGCAGCGGGACGATCAGGCCCTCGGCGATCCAGGGGGCGAAGAGCGGCAGCAGCACCTCGTCCCACTGCCAGGGGTGGACCGGGAGCAGCAGGAAGTCCGGGCCCGCCAGCGCGCGGAACTCCGGGCTCAACTCCTGCTCGTAGAGCTCGTCCTGGCCGCGGTACTCGGCCAGGCTGCGGTGCACCGCCAGCCAGGGCAGCCGCTGCGGCTTCCGGGCCTCCGGGGTCCAGTCGGCGGAGTCCCGGGCGGAGAGGCCGAGCCGGCCCTTGTTCGGCACGATCCAGGGGTGACCGCCCTGCCGCCCCTCCAGGCCGACGTGGTCCAGGTCGGCCAACTCGGCGGCGGTGAGCTCCTCGGCCAGCAGCCCGGCGTCGGCCATCAGGGTGGCGGTCAGCTCGCGGACCAGGTGGCCGACGGTGTCCCCGGAGAGCCCGAGGGTGGTGCGGGCCAGCTGGAGCAGCCGCAGCGGGTCCCCCGCCGGGTCGGCCGCGCAGACCACCGACGCCGGGTCCACCAGCCAGCTCCCGTAGGCGCCCCGGCGGGCGGTGAACCGGTAGACGGCGCCCGGGAGTTCGAGCCGGTAGCCGTCGCCGTCCGGCTCGGGGACGAAGAGCTCCTCGTAGGCGAACTCGCCGATCATCTTGGCCAGCATCGCCCGGCGGGCCCGTTGCCAGAGCGCTGCGGTGAGCTGCGCTGGTCGGTGGAGCTCAGTGGGTGACAGCGGCACGGTTCGCCTCCTGCGGGCGTGGGAGCGCGGGGACGGGCACACCGCCGGGTCGGGCGGTGTGGACGGGCGGGGCGAAGCTGGTCCAGGCGGTGCGGTCGGGCAGCTGGTGCACGGTGCGGCCGGTGACGGCGTTCAGGATCACGGCGGCCCGGTGGGCGCCGAGCCCGAGGTCGGGTGTGCCGACCCCGTGAGTGTGCAGCTCCGCGTTCTGCACGTACAGACCGCCGGTCAGCCCGGGCCGGGTGGCGACCCGGTGGTCCAGGTCCACCTTGAACCGGCCCTGCTCGTCCCAGTCGATCAGCTCGGCCACCGGGTCCAGCGCGGCCGGGCGGACCGCCCGGTAGCCGGTGGCCAGCACCACGGCCTCGGTGCGGACCACGTGCGCGGCCCCCGAATCGCCCTGGCGGCAGACCAGTTCGAAGCCGCCGCAGGGCCCGGCCAGTGCCTCGGTGACGGCGGTGCCGGGGCGGATCTCCACCGGGTCGGCGTCCATCGGGCGGCCGATGGTCCGCTCGTAGAGCAGGTCGTGGATCTCGGCCAGGGTCTCCGCGCTGGCCGCCTTGTGCAGCTGCCACTGCTCGTGCACCAGCCGGTCGCGGACCTCACCGGGCAGGGTGTGGAAGTGCCGGGTGTAGTCGGGGGTGAAGTGCTCCAGGCCGAGCTTGGAGTACTCCATCGGGGCCAGTGCCCTGGTCCGGGTGAGCCAGCGCAGGCGGGTGCCGTCGGTGCCGCGGGTGCGCAGCAGGTCGAGGAAGACCTCGGCGCCGGACTGGCCGGAGCCGACCACGGTGACGTCCTTCGCCCCGTCGAGGCGGTGACGGTTGGTCAGGTAGCCGTCCGAGTGCCAGACCTGCGGGTGGCCGCGGAGCGCGGCGAAGGCCTCCGGGACCACCGGTTCGGTGCCGACGCCGAGCACCAGGTTGGCCGCCCGGTGCTCGGCGCCGCCGGCCGTCACCCGGTAGAACCCCTCCTCGGGCTCCCAGTGCACGGCGGTGACGGGAGCGCCGAAGCGGCAGTTGGGCAGCCGCTCGGCGGCCCAGCGGCAGTAGTGGTCGTACTCGCGGCGGGCCAGTTGGAAGCGCTCGGCGAAGTAGAACGGGAAGAGCCGCTGCTGCTCGCGCAGGTAGTTGAGGAAGGACCAGGGGTTGGTGGGGTCCACCAGCGAGACCAGGTCGGCCAGGAACGGCACCTGCATCCGGGCCCCGTCCACCAGCATCCCGTGGTGCCAGCGGAACTCCTCCCTGGCGTCGCAGAACAGCGTGCGCAGCCCGTCCACCCGGTCGGCCAGCGCGGCCAGCGAGAGGTTGAACGGGCCGATGCCGACGCCGAGCAGGTCGTACGGTTCGGGCTGCGGGTTGTCCATCTCGTCCTAGCCTCGGCAGGTCACGGGAGCGGGGTGCGGGGTCGTGGGGCAGCGGGTCGTGGAGCGCGCCGTCGCGGGGGCGCCGGTCACTGACGCAGCATCAGCGCGGCGCGCTTCTCGGGCAGCTCCAGCTCGGCGACGGCGGTGAAGCCGGCCCGCTCGAAGGCCCGCAGCGACGCGGTGTTGGTCAGGTCCGGTTCGGCCACCAGGCGGCTGTGGTCCGGGGCGGCCAGCAGCTCCTCGGCCAGCGCGGCCAGCAGCACCGCGCCCAGCCCCCGCCCCCGGTGCTCAGGCGGGCCGATCAGCAGGTGCAGGCCGGTGTCCCCGGGCTCGGCCGGGTAGTGGTCGGCCAGCCGGTCGGCCTCGGCCCGGTAGAGCTCCCAGTAGCTCATCGGGGTGCCGTCCAGCAGCCCCAGGTACGGGGTGCTGTGGCTGCCGGGGGCCAGCTGCGGGGCGAGGTGGGCCGCGGTGGTCTCCGGAGGTCCGGCCAGTTCCCAGTAGCGGCTGACCGCCGGATCGTTCATCCAGCCGGCCAGCAGCGCCAGGTCGCGCTCCAGGGCCACCGGGCGCAGCTCGAACTCCCCCGCCGGGGTGGACGTCACCAGGGTGGAGGTCCTCACCGGGCCGCCACCGGGTTGGGGATGTCCACGTAGACGGACTGGGTGGCGACCGGGCCGACCAGCTCGTCCATCCCGTTCAGCCGGGTGAGCAGGTTGGCCTTGCAGTGCAGCTGCTCGCTGCCGAGCAGCAGCGCGGGCAGCCCCGAGCCGGTGGCGGCGGCCTGCGGGCCGGCCAGGAAGCCGCGCAGCGCGGCCAGCAGCACGGGCTCCTCGGCCAGGCCCTGGGAGCCGAAGGCGCCGATCAGGCCGAGCACGTGGTTGATGCCGAGGTAGTAGGCGAAGTGCTTGTCGATCACCCGGTCCGGCAGGAAGGTGTCGCTCTCCCGTCCGATCCCCGGCAGCCTGGCCTCCAGCCGGGCGGCCGCGGACTCGCGGAAGTAGTAGCCCTGGTTGTCCCGGTAGCGGCCGCCGACCGGCCAGCCGGCCTGGTCCAGCAGCACCAGGCTGTTCTGCTGGTGCGCCTCCAGGGCGATGCCGCCCCGCCCGTCCAGCCAGAGCACCGGGAGCACCACGGCGTCCAGGTAGCGCAGGAACCACTCGGTGGCCACGGTCTGCACCGTCCGCCCGCTGACGGCGGCCAGACGCCGCACCACCGTGCCGAGCCGGGAGGAGACCCGCTCCCCGTACGGGCGCTCGGCGACCAGCCCGGCCACGCAGAGCGCCCGGTCCCGCAGTCCGAACGGCTGCTGACGGAGCACCACGTCCAGCCCGTTCGGGTCGGCGCCGCCGGGCAGGTCCACCCCGAGCCAGGCGGGGTCGCGGACGATGTCGAAGCCCGGGTGGGCGGCCTGCCACTCGGCGGCCAGGCCGGTCTCCAGCAGGCGGTGCACCTCCAGGCCGCGCAGCAGCTCCTTGCGGAGGTTCTCCCGGCGGGAGTTGGTGATCCGCAGGCCGAGCGAGAGCTTGAGCATCCACGGGGTGCCGGGGCGGCAGACGGTGCGCACCGAGGAGGTCGGGTGCCAGGGCTCGCCCTGCTCGCCCAGGTCGTGCAGGGCGCCGCTCGCCAGCAGCCCGGCGATCTCCGGCCGGAGCGCCAACTCGCTTGCCTGCCAAGGGTGCAGGGGAAGCGCGGCGGTACCATCCGGCAGCCGGACGCCGTCCCCGAGCAGCCGGGCGGTGAGCTGCTCGGCCGGGACGCCGACCGCCGAGCCGGAGGCCAGCAGCTCCTGGGAGACCGCGAACCAGTGCAGCCGGAAGGAGCCGCGCAGCTCCGGCGAGTACGCGGCGCTCTGGGCCGGCCCGAGACCGTCGCGGCTCTTCGGGGTCGGGTGCAGCGGATGCCCGAGCAGCAGCGCCTGCTCCGCCTCCAGGAAGGGCCAGGCCTCCTCGGCCGCGTCCGCGGCGCTCCCCCGGTGACCCAGGATCTCGGCGGTGCGCAGCACCGAGTCGGCCACCCGGGCCGCCAGATCGGTGAGTTGGCCGGCCTCGGGCCGTTCGGCGGTGGCGCCCGCCACCAGGGTCGCCACCGTGACCACGTCCACCGGCAGCCCGGCCAGGGTCACCTCGCCGAAGCGGTGCCACCCGGCCGGCGACCAGTACCGGACCGGCGCGGCCAGCTCGGCCGCCCCTCCCAGCACCGGCACCCGGAGCACCCCGTCCGGCCCCGGACGTGCGCCCGTCTCCCTGGTCCAGCAGCGCAGCAGGCTCTCCGTCCCGGCCTGCTCGGCGGCCACCGCGGGGTCGGCATCGAGCAGTCTGTCCCGGACCGGCCGCACGGCGGCGGACCCGGCGGATCGGACGGACGGGGCTCCGGCGGAGGCGGCAGTGCTCAGGACGGTGCTCAAGGCTGCTCCTTGGGGCGAGCGGAGGTGCGGGCGCCGGGAGTACGGGAGAACGGCTTCGGGGCGACGCCGGAAGCGGCGTCGGGGGAACGGCCGAGGCGCGTGGGGCCGAGGGCGCCGACGTGCCCAGCGAACTGCCCGCTGCCGGGTGATCACAAGATCAGCTCACTCGTTGTGGTGAACCTCAAGCGATCACTCACCCGTTGGAGTGGCCCGCTCCGGACCGACACGGTGCCGCACCGAGCCGCTCCGTACCCCGCTCCGTGACCTGGCGGTGGGAGAATCTCCCCGCAGTGTCCACGGGGGACGACGGGGGGACGGACAGTGGGATCGACGTCGATACGCACCGCGGTGACGGCAGTGGTGGTGGGGGCCGCCCTGCTCACCGGGTGCGGCAGCACGACCGGGGGGACGTCGCACGACTGGAAGCTGCCGGCCGCCGAGCGCAGCCGGTGGCAGGGTGAACTCTCGGAGCGCTGGGCCAAGTTGAAGGACTGGCGGCCGGAGGACTGGGACCGCTGGGCCCGCGAGCACGTCTTCCGCAACCCGGTGGTCCGCGACCTGTGGGAGCCGGAGCGGATGACCACCGCCGAGCCCCAGCAGCCCGGCCCGCCGCTCACCGAACCGGCCGCGGGCCGCGACCCGGCCGGACGCGACCTGAGCGACCCCGAGCCGACCGCCGTGCAGGCCGTCCCGGTGGAGCGCCCGTACACCCGCTACCCGGCCTCCGGGAAGGTCTTCTCCACCGCCCCGGGCGGCGGCACCGGCCAGTGCTCGGCCACCGTGGTCGCCGACCCGGCCCGGCCAGGGAAGAGCAACCTGGTCTGGACGGCGGGGCACTGCGTCCACGAGGGGGCGGGCGGCGGCTGGTTCCGCAACCTCATCTTCGTTCCGGCCTACAACAGTTCGGGGGCCGCGAGCAGCAAGAAGAAGCCCACCATGGCCGAGGTGGCACCGCTCGGACAGTGGTGGGCGGACCAGGTGATCAGCTCCCCGCAGTGGATCGCCGAGGGCGGCCACAGCGGCAGCGCGGCCAACCAGTACGACTTCGCCGTCCTGCGGGTGCACAACCCGGATGGCGACGGGCGCTCACTGGAGGAGACGGTCGGCACTGCGGTACCCGTCTGGTTCGACGCGCCGCGGGACCAGCTCTCCATCTCGGCCTGGGGCTACCCCTCGTCGAAGCCGTACGACGGGCGGGAGTTGAACCGCTGCGACGGCGGCCGTCCGGTCCGGCTGTCGTTCGATCCGGCGAGGCCGCCCATGCTCAGCATCGGCTGCACCATGACCGCCGGCTCCAGCGGCGGCGGCTGGTTCGCCACCATGCCGGACGGTCGCACCGCCCTGGTCAGCAACACCTCGATCGGCAACCTCGCCCACACCGCCCTCAACGGCCCGTACCTGGAGTCGGTCGCCCGCCAGGCCCTGGAGTACGTCTCGCGGAAAACGTGAAGCCGGGGGCGCAAGGAAGGTACGTGGTAATGCCGGGGGCGCGAGGAACTGCGCGGGCTGGAAAGGCAGCACCTGCAACTGGCCGATGATGGGTCAGTTGCAGGTGAGCTGCCTTCCACCCCGCGCAGTTCCTCGCGCCCCTGGTGTAACCACTACCCGGTGCGCTGCCGCGAACGTCAGCTGGTGACGACCGCGTAGCGCTCGAGCTCGGCGGCCAGTTCGGCCGCGACCTTGGCGTGCAGCAGGGTGCCGTCGGCGGTGTGCTCCGCGGAGATCGGCTCGCCCTCGGCGTGCACCCGGGAGACCAGGTCCCCACGGGTGTACGGGATCAGCGCGCGGACCTCGATGGCCGGCCGCGGCAGCTCCTTGTCGATGAGCTGGAGCAGCTCGTCCATGCCCTGCCCGCTGCGGGCCGACACCACGATGGCGTGCGGCTCGCGCCGCAGCAGCCGCTGGAGCACCAGCGGATCCGCCGCGTCGGCCTTGTTGATCACCACGATCTCCGGCACGTTCTGCGCGTCGACCGAGACGATCACCTCGCGGACGGCGGCCAGCTGGGTCTCCGGCTCGGGGTGCGAGCCGTCGACCACGTGCAGGATCAGGTCGGCCTCGGCGACCTCCTCCATGGTCGAGCGGAAGGCCTCGACCAGGTGGTGGGGCAGGTGCCGGACGAAGCCGACCGTGTCGGCCAGGGTGTAGATCCGGCCGCTCGGGGTCTGGGCCCGGCGGACGGTCGGGTCCAGGGTGGCGAACAGCGCGTTCTCCACCAGGACGCCGGCCCCGGTCAGGCGGTTGAGCAGCGAGGACTTGCCGGCGTTGGTGTAGCCGGCGATGGCCACCGAGGGGATCTGGTTGCGACGGCGCTCCTGGCGCTTGGTGTCGCGGCCCTTCTTCATGTCGGCGATCTCGCGGCGCAGCTTCGCCATCTTCTCCCGGATGCGGCGCCGGTCGGTCTCGATCTTGGTCTCACCGGGACCACGGGTGGCCATGCCGCCGCCGGAGGAGCCGGAGCCACCACCACCCATCTGCCGGGACAGCGACTGACCCCAGCCGCGCAGGCGGGGCAGCATGTACTGCATCTGGGCGAGCGAGACCTGGGCCTTGCCCTCCCGGCTCTTGGCGTGCTGGGCGAAGATGTCGAGGATCAGGGCCGTCCGGTCGACGACCTTCACCTTGACGACGTCCTCCAGCTGGATCAGCTGGCCCGGGGTCAGCTCACCGTCGCAGACCACGGTGTCGGCGCCGGTGGAGGCGACGATGTCGCGCAGCTCCTTGGCCTTGCCGGAGCCGATGTAGGTGGCGGGGTCGGGCTTGTCACGGCGCTGGATCACGCCGTCGAGCACCTCGGAGCCGGCCGTCTCGGCGAGGGCGGCGAGCTCGGCCAGCGAGTTCTCCGCCTCCTCGGCCGTGCCGTCGGTCCAGACCCCGACGAGCACCACGCGCTCCAGGCGGAGCTGGCGGTACTCGACCTCGGTGACGTCCTGGAGTTCGGTGGAGAGTCCGGCGACGCGGCGCAGCGCGGCGCGCTCGCTCCGGTCGTACTGCTCACCGTCGTACCGGTCGAAGGCCTCGTCGTTCGCCGCGAGGTCCTCGTCCATCAGGGCTTCCGCCCGGAGGTCCGCGATCCGGCTGGCGGAGTCGCGGTTTTCGTTGCGGCTGTCGAACGTGGAGGTCAATCTCATCCTTAGGTAGAGCGGGAGGGGCCGGTGCGGCCCGCGCACCGAGGAGTCTGCCCCGTATGTCGCCCCGATACCACGTGGCGAGTCGAGCTACCCCTCAAGGCCGTGACCGGCACCGGAACCACTTCGTCCGGTGAACGCCACGGACCGGCCGTGAATTCCCCCCGATGGTCGCACGCCCGCCGCCACCCGGTCACCCTCATTTCGCCGGGCCACTCCCACCCGGTACACGTCGTAGACCCCGGAGACCCGCAGCATCGCCCGCATCAGCACCGGCAGCACGGCGGCGTCCGGCAGCTCGACGGTGTAGGTGTGCCGGACCCGGAGCTGCTGCGGGGGCTCCACCTCGGCCGCCGTGATGCCGACGCCCTCGGCCGACATCGCCGCCGTCAGGTCGGCCAGCAGGCGGGGGCGGTTCAGCGCCTCGGCCCGCAGGGTGGCCCGGAAGCCCTCGGCCGGGCGGGCGCCCGGCACCCAGCGGGGCCGCACCGGCACCCGGCCCTCGGCCCGCAGCTGCTCGGCCGCCGGACAGCCCGTGCGGTGCACCGCCACGGTGCCTCCCCGGATCGGGTAGCCGGTCACCTCGTCCGGCGGCACCGGAGTGCAGCAGCGGGCCAGCCGGGCCTGCACCCGGGGCAGGCCGGGGACCGTGACCGCCGGCTCGCCCCGGTCGGCGGCGGGCGGCGCGGGCGGGACGGGGGGCTGCACCGGCTCCGGTGCCGGGTCCTCGGCCACGGCCGGGTGGCCGGCCAGCCAGCGCTCGATCGCCAACCGGGCGGCCGGGGTGCGGGCGTGCTCCAGCCACTCGGCCGCAGGGCCGGACGGCTCCCCGCTCTCCTCGGTCAGCACCGCGACCACGTCCCCGTCGGCCAGCGGGGTGCGCAGCGCCACCAGGCGTCCGTTCACCCGGGCGCCCAGACAGCGGTGGCCGGTCTCCTCGCCGAGCAGGTACGCGGCGTCCACGCAGGTGGCCCCGGCCGGCAGGTGCAGCGTCTCGCCCTGCTCGGTGACGGCGGTGATCTCCCGGTCGTCCGAGAGGTCGGAGGTGAGCGCCGACCAGAAGGTGTCCGGGTCCGGTGTCTCCTGCTGCCACTCCAGCAGCCTGGTCAGCCAGCCCGGGCGTCCCGGGTCGGTCTCCTCGCCGCCCTCCGCCGCCTGGTGCGGGTCGCCCAGCGCGACCACGCCCGTCTCCGCCACCCGGTGCATCCGCCGGGTGCGCACCAGCACCTCGGCCACCTCACCGCCCGGCAGGGCCACGGCGGTGTGCAGCGACTGGTAGAGGTTGAACTTGGGCGCGGCCACGAAGTCCTTGAACTCGCCCGGCAGCGGGGTCCAGCAGGTGTGCAGCTCGCCGAGCACCGCGTAGCAGTCGGCGTTCTCCTCCACCACCACCAACAGCCGCCCGAAGTCGGCCGGTTGGAGCTGCTGGGGCAGTCCGTCCGGGCCGGCCGCGGCGGTCCGCTTCAGCAGCACCCGGTGGACGGAGACCGCGTGCCGCGGCCGGACCGTCACCTCGGCGGCGACCTTGGCCTCGGCGAGCTGACGGGTCAACGCCTCGGCGAAGGGCTGCAGCAGCTCGTCCGGCCGCTCCTCGTAGGCGGTGATCAGCGCCCTGGTGCGGGCGTACTCCTCCGGGTGCAGGGTGGCGAAGACGATGTCCTCCAACTCCGCCTTCAGCACCTGGATCCCGAGCCGCTCGGCGAGCGGGATCAGCACGTCGCGGGTGACCTTGGCGATCCTGATCCGGCTGGCCGGCTTCATGTGACGGATCGTCCGCATGTTGTGCAGGCGGTCGGCCAGCTTGATGACCATCACCCGGACGTCGTCGCCGGTGGCCACCAGCATCTTCCGGAAGGTCTCCGCCTCGGCGGCGGCGCCGAAGTCCACCTTCTCCAACTTGGTGACGCCGTCCACCAGGTAGGCCACTTCCGGGCCGTACTCCTCGGCGACCTGATCCAGCGTCACCTCGGTGTCCTCGACCGTGTCGTGGAGGATGGACGCCACCAAGGTCGTCGTCCCGGCGCCGAGTTGGGCCAGGATCATGGTGACGGCGAGCGGGTGGGTGATGAACGGCTCACCGCTCTTGCGGGTCTGGCCGCGGTGGCTCTCCTCGGCGGTGCGGTAGGCCCGTCCGAGCAGGGCCAGATCGGCGTTGGGGTGGTGGCGGCGGTGGGCCTGCACGATCGGCTCGATCGCGTCCGGCAGCGGGGTCCGGTCGGTGGCCAGCAGCGCGGCCCGCCCCGCCCGTCCCAGGGCGACCCGGTTGAGGCGCACCAACGCGCGCCTCCCCACCTCGGCATCGACGGTCATCCGCACCTCCGGCAGCGATGGTCCATGCTACCGAGCACAGCACGTTCCGCACCCGCCCGCCCCCGTACCGTCACCTCCACCACCCGAACGGGCGGATTCACGACGCCGACAAACGGGAAGCGGGGCGCTCGCCGCCCGGCTCGCGAGGAACGTACGTGGCGATGCCGGGGGCGCGGGGAACTGCGCGCGGGGGAACGGCAGCACGTGCAACTGGCTGACGGTGGGTCAGTTGCCGGTGAGCCGCCTTCCGATTCGCGCAGTTCCTCGCGCCCCTGCGGGGCGCTCCCCGGCGGGTGCGGCCGGGACTCAGATGGCGAGCGTGCCGGAGGCGACGATCTCGGCGGGGCCGGTCATCTCGATGCGGGAGTCGGGGTGCTCGGTGATGCGGAGGGTGCCGCCGGGGAGGTCGACGGTGTAGGTGACGGGTGCGCCGGTCTCGGCCGGAGCGAGGTGGTGGCGGCGGGCGGCCGCGACGGCGACGGCACAGGCGCCGGTGCCGCAGGAGCGGGTCTCGCCGGAGCCGCGCTCGTGGACCCGCATCGCGACGTGCCGCGGTCCGCGCTCCACCACGAACTCGACGTTGACGCCCTCCGGGTAGACGCCCTCGGTGACGCCGGGGGCGTCGTACAGGGTGCCCGCGTCGGCGAGGTCGTCGACGAAGGCGACGGCGTGCGGGTTGCCCATGTTGACGTTGAGCGCGGGCCAGCTGTGGTCCCCGACCGTCACGTCGACCGGGCCGGAGTCGGGCAGGGCCGCGTACCCCATGTCGACGGTGACCTCACCCGATTCGGCCACCACGACCTCGCGGACTCCCGCCCGGGTGGCCACCGCGAAGGCGCCGGTTCCGGCCAGTCCGGCCTCGACCAGGTAACGGGCGAAGACCCGGACCCCGTTGCCGCACATCTCGGCGATCGAACCGTCGGAGTTGCGGTAGTCCATGAACCACTCGGCCCGGTCCGCCATGCCCTCCGCCGCCGGGTCGGCCGCCGAGCGGACCACCCGGAGCAGCCCGTCCCCGCCGACGCCGGCCCGGCGGTCGCAGAGCAGGGCGACCTCGTCCGCGCCGAGGTCGAGCTTGCCGTCCTGGTCGGGGATGATCACGAAGTCGTTCTGGGTGCCGTGCCCCTTGAGGAAGGGGAGGCCGAAGGTCTGGGAAACCGATGCCGATGCGCTCACAGCGCCGATGGTACTGACCCGGGCCGCTCAGGCGGCGAGCCGTACCACCCGCCAGACGGCGAGGCCGACCGCGACCACGGCGATCAGGGTGTAGATCAGGATGGAGCGCCGGCTGGCCCGCAGCCCGCTCCCCCGGCGCGGCACGCCGGGCCACTTGTACCCGGCCATCCGGGCGGCCATCGCGCCCCAGCCGACCGAGGCGGCGGTGAGCAGCATGCCGAGCATCCCGATCATGGCGGCGCCGCGGTCCCCGGAGCCGAAGGCGAGCGGGAAGGCGAACATCATCGAGCCGAAGGTGGCGACCGCCGCGATCGGCAGGGTCTGCCACCAGCGCAGCCGCTTGCGGGGCCGGATCTCGCGCTCGTGCACCACTCCGGGTGCGGCGAGGTCGGCGAGCACGGGGAGCGCCACGGCGTAGGAGGTCGGCTCGGGCAGGGCGAGCTCGGCGCTCAGACTGCTCAGCTCCTCCGTCTCCGGGCCGGTTCCCGTGGACACGCGGCCTCCCCTGACGGTGCGACACGGGCCCGCGGGCCCGCTGCTGGTGAGGCGGATCGAACGACCTGCCTCCGGATGCTCTCGATGATGGCATGTCCGATCCGGCCGACAGCCGGTTCGACGGGCCCCCGGGTGATCCGTGGCCAGGACGTGATGTGCCCGTAACCCTCAGTTCGTCGTGCACCCGCAGCTGCACCGGCAGCGTGGCCGGAAACCGCCCCGGCCTGGTCAGATCTGACGGGCGGTCAACTCCAGCGAGCGCTCCAGGAGCTCCACCGGGTCGGCCCCGGCGGGGCGGGAGAGCCAGTGGATCCGGTCGTCCCGGCGGAACCAGGACTCCTGGCGGCGGGCGAACCGGCGGGTGGCACGCACGGTCTCGGCCTTGGCCTCCTCCTCGGTGCACTCCCCCGCGAAGAAGGAGAGCACCTGCTGGTAGCCGAGCGCCCGGGAGGCGGTCAGCCCGTCCCGCAGGCCCCGGCCCTCCAGGGTCCGGACCTCGTCCAGCAGGCCGGCCTCCCACATCCGGTCCACCCGCAGCTCGATCCGCTGGTCCAGCTCCGGCCGGGGCACCTGGACGCCGATCTGGACCGTCTCGTAGACGGCGGTGTTGCTCGGCAGGTTGGCTGTGAACGGCTGCCCGGTGATCTCGATGACCTCCAGCGCCCGGACGATCCGCCGGCCGTTGCTGGTCAGCACCGCCTCGGCGGCGGCCGGGTCGAGCGCGGCCAGCCGCTGGTGCAGGACGTACGGGCCCTGTTCGGCCAGCTCGGCCTCCAGCCGGGCCCGGACCGCCGGGTCGGTGCCGGGGAAGTCCATCTCGTCGATGGCGGCCCGGACGTACAGGCCGGAGCCGCCGACCAGCACCGGGGTGCGGCCCTCGGCCAGCAGCCGGTCCATCTCGGCCCGCGCCAGCCGCTGGTACTCGGCCACGCTGGCGGTCTCGGTGACGTCCCAGACGTCCAGCAGGTGGTGCGGGATACCGCCGCGCTCCTCCTGGGTGAGCTTGGCGGTGCCGATGTCCATGCCCCGGTAGAGCTGCATCGAGTCGGTGTTGATCACCTCGCCGCCGAGGCTGCGGGCGATGGCCACCGCGAGGTCGGACTTGCCGGCGGCGGTGGCGCCGACCACCGAGACGACGCGGGGCTGGGGAGTGGAGGAGGAGCTGCTCACGGGCCAAGTCTCGCAAAGATCGGGAGTGGCGCCGTGTCGTCGGCGGTCACCCTGGGGAAGTATGAGTATGGAATGACCGATTTGCCCCGCCCCGAGTGGTGGGGCCCGCCGAAGGAGAGCGACTGACCATGGGCCTGATGGACAACCTCAAGGGCAAGGCCGAGGAGCTCAAGGGCAAGGCCAGCGAGCTCGCGGGCAAGCACGGCGACAAGATCGACCAGGTGGTGGAGAAGGCCGGGGCGGCCGCGGACAAGGCCACCAAGCACAAGTACACCGACAAGATCGAGACCGGCACCAGCAAGGCCAAGGGCGCGGTCGACCAGTTCGCCGCCAAGCCCAAGGACGACGGCCCGAGCCAGAACTGACCGCCCGTCAGCTCCAGGAGGCGACGAAGTACCCGACCCCGTACGGGGCCTCGTCGTACCGGAGCCGCCCGCTCAGCCCGGCGCCCTGCGCAGCTCCCGCGAGGACCTGCCAGGGCGCCCGGCCGTCCGCCTGCAGCTCGGCCGAGAGTGCCGGGTCCAGCGCATTGAGCGCCTCGGTGTCGGCCTCGGCCAGCGCCTTGGCGGCGTGCACGTCGTACGGCTCGGCCCGCTCGTCCAGGTAGCCGGGGGCCTTGACGGTGCGGCAGGCGCTGCCGCCGCCGAGCACCAGCAGCCCGACCCGGTCGGCCAGCTCGGCCAGGCCCTCGCCGAGGCCGGTCAGCCGCTCCACCGGGGCGTCCGCGGGGACGGCGCAGGCGTGCGTGGGCACCGTGATCCCGGCCTGCTCCAGCAGCCAGGCCCCGACGGTCAGCGAGGGCGCGAGCTCCGGACCCTCCGCCACCGGCCCGGGCAGCCGGACCACCCGGGGCACCCCGTAGCGGTGGAACGACCCGATCCCGCCCTCGGTCCACACCCCGGGCTCCGGCCCGGCGCCGACCACCACGACCAGGTCGACCTCGCCGAGCTCCCGGACCGCCTCCAGGCACTGCTCCCGGAGGACGTCGAGCTCGGACGCGGCACCGGCGGCCACCTCGGGCACGAGCAGCGGCGGGCAGGGGCAGACGGCGGCGGCGACAAGCATGTCGATCACTCTACGGCCAAGGCCCCGGGAGCACGGAGCTCCCGGGGCCTCGGAGGCGCGTCAGCGGTCAGGCGTCGCAGCAGCCGCCGGCCGGCGCGAGCGGCAGCGGGGCCGGGGCGCCGATCTTGGGGAGGCCGAGCAGCACGCCGGCCGGCTTGGCCGGCGGGGTGCCCTGGCGCTTCTCCCAGGCGTCGCCCGCGCGGGTGCGGCGGACCGACAGGGTCGGACCCTCCGCCAGCAGGTGGTGCGGGGCGGCGTAGGTGATCTCGACCGTCACCACGTCGCCCGGGCGGACCGGCTCGACGGGGCGGGTGAAGTGCACCAGCCGGTTGTCGGGCGCCCGGCCGGAGAGCCGGTCGGTCCTGTCGTCCTTCTTGCCCTCGCCCTCGGCGACCAGGACCTCCAGCACCCGGCCGACCTGCTTCTTGTTCTCCTCCCAGGAGATCTCCTCCTGGAGGGCGACCAGCCGCTCGTAGCGCTCCTGCACCACAGCCTTGGGGATCTGGCCCTCCATCTCGGCCGCCGGGGTCCCGGGGCGCTTGGAGTACTGGAAGGTGAAGGCGTTGGTGAAGCGGGCCTCGCGGACCACGTGCATGGTCTGCTCGAAGTCCTCCTCGGTCTCGCCCGGGAAGCCGACGATGATGTCGGTGGAGATCGCCGCGTCCGGCATCGCCTCGCGCACCTTGCGGATGATCCCGAGGAAGCGGTCCTGCCGGTACGAGCGGCGCATCGCCTTGAGCACGGTGTCCGAGCCCGACTGCAGCGGCATGTGCAGCTGGTGCATCACGTTCGGCGTCTCGGCCATCGCGGCGATCACGTCGTCGGTGAAGTCGCGCGGGTGCGGCGAGGTGAAGCGGATCCGCTCCAGGCCCTCGATCTGCCCGGCCGCCCGGAGCAGCTTGGAGAAGGCCTCCCGGTCGCCCAGGTCGGAGCCGTAGGCGTTGACGTTCTGCCCCAGCAGGGTGACCTCGATGACGCCCTCGCCGACCAGCGCCTCGATCTCGGAGAGCACGTCGCCGGGGCGGCGGTCCTCCTCCTTGCCGCGCAGCGCGGGGACGATGCAGAAGGTGCAGGTGTTGTTGCAGCCGACCGAGATCGCCACCCAGGCCGCGTACGCCGACTCGCGCCGGGTCGGCAGGGTGGACGGGAAGGTCTCCAGCGACTCCAGGATCTCCACCTGGGCCTGCTGCTCGATCCGGGCCCGCTCCAGCAGTGCGGGCAGGTGCCCGATGTTGTGGGTGCCGAACACCACGTCGACCCACGGGGCCTTCTTGACGATGGTGTCGCGGTCCTTCTGCGCCAGGCAGCCGCCGACGGCGATCTGCATCGCCTTGTGCTGCTGCTTGTCGGCGGCCAGGCGCCCGAGGTTGCCGTACAGCTTGTTGTCGGCGTTCTCGCGCACGGCGCAGGTGTTGAACACCACCAGGTCGGGCTGCTCGCCGTCCTGGTCGGCCTTCACGTACCCGGCGTCCTCCAGCAGCCCGGAGAGGCGCTCGGAGTCGTGCACGTTCATCTGGCAGCCGTACGTGACGACCTTGTAGCTCTTGGAATCCTGGCTCGTACCCACGGACCTAGGGTACGTGGAAGCGGATCGGGCTCCTCGCCCCTCTCCCCATCCGGCGCCCGGCCTGGCAGTATCCAACCCCATGACCTGGAGACCCCGTGCCGCCCTGCGCACGGCGGCCCGCAGCCGGCTCGGCCGGGTGGCCGCCGTGTTCCTGCTGGTCGTGGGCGCGGCCGGGGGCTGGTGGGCCACCGCCGCCGACCGGACCGACTACCCGCGCGGCGAGACCGGCTTCGCCACCGGAGTCCCCCGGGGCGTGTACGACCGGTACGGGATCCTGCTGCGCACCTACCTGCACGACAACCTCCCCGGGGTCGAACTGCGGCTCGACAACTCCCAGGGCTCCGTCGACAACCTCGACCGGGTCGCGGCCGGGCGGGACTCCTTCGCCATCGCCACCGCCGACGCGGTGGCCAGCTACCGGGGGGACGGCAAGGACCGGATCCGCGCGATAGCCCGGCTCTACGACGACTACCTCCAGCTGGTGGTCCCCGCCGACTCGCCGGTGCAGCGGACCGCCGACCTCAAGGGCAGGCGGGTCGGGGTCGGGCAGAGCCGGTCCGGCGTCCAGCTGGTGACCCGGCGCCTGCTGGCCTCGGCCGGGCTGGACCCGGACGTGGACGTGTCGGCCTCGATGCTCGGTGTCGGCGACGCCGCCGACCAGTTGAGGAACGGTCAGCTCGACGCCTTCTTCTGGTCCGGCGGGCTGCCGACCAACGCGCTCACCGACCTGTCCGAGCGCTTCCCGATCCGGATCGTCCCGCTCGGCGACCTGGCCGAGGCGGTCCAGCACGTCGAGGGCGGCGGGGCCGACGCGTACCGCGCCGCGACCATCCCGGCCGACGTCTACCCCAAGGCCCACCCGGCCGGCACCGCGGTCGCCACGCTGGCCGTCCCGAACCTGCTGATCACCCGCGAGGACGTCGACTCCGCCCTGGTCCAGCGGATGACCAAGGCCGTGATCGACAGCCGCGACCGGATCGGCTCCGAAGTCCACGCCGCCCAGGTCGTCGACCTCCGCACCGCCGTCTACACCGACCCGCTCCCCCTCCACGCCGGCGCCAGCGCGTACTACCGCTCCGTCAAGCCGTAGGCACCGCGGGGCTGGCGAAAGTGGTCACCCCGGGGGCGCGGGGAACTGCGCGAGTACGGAAGGCGGCCCAGCGCTGGGTCGGGGCAGGCGAGCCAGTTGCACGTGGTGCCGTTCCCCCGCGCGCAGTTCCTCGCGCCCCCGGGATTACCTGGGACGAGGCACTGTCAGGCGGACGGTGAGCCCCGTGGGGTCGACCGGGGTGAAGTCGAGGGAGCCGCCGCCGGCCAGGAGGAGGGTGCGGGCGATGGAGAGGCCGAGGCCTGAGCCGTCGACGTTCTGGTGGCGGGGGCTGCGCCAGAAGCGGTCGCCGATGCGGGCGAGCTCCTCCTCGGTGAGGCCGGGGCCGGCGTCGGAGACGGTGAGGGTGAGTTCGCGCTTGTCCTGTTCGAGGCCGAGGCGGACCGCCTCGCCGCCGGGCGTGAACTTGAGGGCGTTGTCGAGGACGGCGTCCAACGCGCTGCCGAGGCCGATCGGGTCCGCCAGCCCGACCGCCGTGGCGGGGCCCTCCCAGGCGAGGCGGATGCCGCGCTGGTCGGCGACCGGCCGCCAGGCGTCGATGCGGGCCAGGACGAGGGCGGTGAGGTCGACCCGCTCCGGTTCGGGGCGGGCGTGCTCGGCGGTGGCGAGGCCGAGCAGGTCGTCGAGGACGCGGGCCAGCCGGGTGCCCTCCTCGCGGACGGCGCCGAGCTCCTCCTCGTGGCCCTCGGGCAGCTCCAGGCCGAGGAGTTCGACCCGGAGCAGCAACGCGGCCAGCGGGTTGCGCAGTTGGTGGGAGGCGTCCGCGACGAAGGCCCGCTGCTGGTCGAGGGCGAGCAGCACGTTGTCCGCCATGTCGTTGAACGAGCGGGCCAGGCGCCGGAGTTCGGGCGGGCCGGAGCTGGGGGCGACCCGGGCGTTCATCCGTCCGGTGGCGATGTCGTGGGTGGCCCGGTCGAGGGTGCGCACGGGGCGCAGCACCCAGCGGGTGAGCCGGACGGCGAGCAGGACGGCGGCGACCATGGCGAGGGCCTCGCCGGCGCCGAGCCAGAGCCAGCGGTCCAGCACCCGGGAGCGGAGTTCGCCGGTGGGCGACTCGGTGATGACCACGGCGATGACGTCGCCGTCGCGGACCACCGGGGCGGCCACCGTGATGGTGCGCTCCGGGGTCCAGGGCCAGACCTGTGGCGGGTTCTTGCTGCGGCGGCCGTCCACCGCGTCCTGGAAGGCCCGGGCGCCGGGGCCGCCCTCGGGGACCTGCCAGCCGGCCGGGGCGACCGCGACGGCGCTGCCGTCGCGGTGGAAGACGCCGGCCCGGATGCCGTAGAGCTCGTGGTAGCGCTGGACCTCGGCGGCCAGCGAGCGCAGCCGTCCGCCGTCGCCGTCCTCGGGGACGGAGGAGCCCTTGACGGCGGTGCCGGCCGGGGGCAGGCCCTGGGTGGGGAGCTGCTGGGCGAAGCGGGCGGCGTCGTCCATCCGGTCGACCACCACCAGGCTCTGCTCGGCGGCGGCCTTGGCGGCGGCCAGCGGGACCCCGAGGGCGGCCAGGACGGCGGCCATCAGGGAGAGCAGGATGCCGAGCAGGCGGGTGCGCACGGGGGTTCAGCTCTCCCGGGCGGGGGCTGACGGACCGTCGGAGGCCGGCTGCTCGGGCATCAGGCGGTAGCCGACCCCGCGCACCGCCTCGACCAGGCCGGGCAGCGCGAGCTTGGTGCGCAGCGAGCCGATGTGCACCTCGAGGGTGCGGCCGTTGCCCTCCCAGCCGGAGCGCCAGACCTCGCTGAAGATCTGCTCCCGCCGGTAGACCACGCCGGGGCTCTGGGCGAGCAGCGCCAGCAGGTCGAACTCCTTGCGGGTGAGCGGGACGTCGCGCCCGTGGACGCTGACCCGGCGGCGCTCGCGGTCGATCAGCACGCCGCGGGCCTCCAGCGGACCGGGCTGGTCGACGGGCTCGGAGGGTTCGGCGGCCTGGCCGCGGCGGGCCACCGCGTGGATGCGGGCGAGCAGTTCGCCCATGTCGTAGGGCTTGGTGACGTAGTCGTCGGCGCCCAGGTTGAGGCCGTGGATGCGGGAGCGGATGTCGGCCCGGGCGGTCACCATGATCACCGGGACGCTGCTGTGGGCGCGGATCCGGCTGCACACCTCGAAGCCGTCCCGGTCGGGCAGGCCGAGGTCGAGCAGCACCACCCGGTACGGCTCGTTCCCGTCCGGCACCAGGGCGTCCAGCGCCTCGTGTCCGCTGCGGGCGTGCCGGACCTGGAAGCCGTGCCGGCCCAGCACCGCGACCAGGGCAGCGGCCACCCGGTCGTCGTCCTCGACGAGCAGCAGTCGCATGCGGGCCTCCCTCCGGTCCGGCTGTCACGCCTCTTCTGCGTGGGGTACCTGCGGAGTATCGTCCAGTCCGCCCGTTCTGTCACGGCCCGGCCGGCGCATGCCCCGGCGGCACTGCGACGGGTGACCGGGCGTGGCCGGATCGTGATGCTCAAGTTCCGCTCAGATCCGCTGACGTGACAATGTCAGCCGCCCTAGGGTCAGCCGGACCGGGGGCTGAGAGCTCCGCCGGCGACCAGCCCCCGGTACCAGTGCACGGACCCAAGCACCGCCCACGAGGGAGCCAGGCTCGATGACCGAGAACGCCGTGAGTGACTCCGCAGCCGCTCCCCTGGTGGTGCTGAGCGGTGTGAACAAGCACTTCGGCGCCCTGCACGTGCTCCAGGACATCGACCTGGAGATCAAGCAGGGCGAGGTGGTCGTGCTCATCGGCCCGTCCGGCTCCGGCAAGTCGACCCTCTGCCGCACCATCAACCGGCTGGAGACCATCGACTCGGGCGCCATCACCGTCGACGGGCAGCCGCTGCCCGCCGAGGGCCGCCAGCTGGCCAAGCTCCGTGCCGAGGTGGGCATGGTGTTCCAGTCCTTCAACCTCTTCGCGCACAAGACCGTGCTGGAGAACGTGGTGCTCGGCCAGGTGAAGGTGCGCAAGGTCGCGCGCCCCGAGGCCGAGAAGACCGCGCGGGCCCTGCTGGAGCGGGTCGGCCTGGCCGCGCACGCGGACAAGTTCCCGGCCCAGCTCTCCGGCGGCCAGCAGCAGCGCGTGGCGATCGCCCGCGCGCTGGCCATGAAGCCCAAGGTGATGCTCTTCGACGAGCCGACCTCGGCGCTGGACCCGGAGATGGTGAACGAGGTGCTCGAGGTCATGCGCGGCCTCGCGGCCGAGGGCATGACCATGGTCGTGGTCACCCACGAGATGGGCTTCGCCCGCTCCGCCGCCAACCGCGTGCTCTTCATGGCCGACGGCCGGATCGTCGAGGAGAACACCCCGGAGGCGTTCTTCACCGCGCCCCGCAGCGACCGGGCCAAGGACTTCCTTTCGAAGATCCTGCACCACTGACGCCCCGGCTGACCTACCGTCAGTCCCTGTCATGCCCAGAACTTCCCCGGCCCGGCTCCACCGTGCCCCCGATCGAGGAGACAGCTCCCGCATGAGGACCCGTCGTACCATCGCCGCCGCCCTGTCCGTGCTCGCGCTGACCGCCGTCGCCGCCTGCGGCAAGGAGGCCCCGAAGGCCGAAGACTCCGCGGCCAAGCTCCCCACCTACACGGTGAAGACCGACGCCAAGGTCGAGGGCTCGAAGGTCTTCGAGGAGGCCAAGAAGCGCGGCAAGCTGATCGTCGGCGCCAAGTCCGACCAGCCCTTCCTCGGCTTCGAGAACGTCACCACCAAGACCCGTGACGGCTTCGACATCGAGATCGCCAAGATGATCGCGGCCGACCTGGGCTTCGGCCCGGACAAGATCGAGTTCAAGACGATCGTCTCGGCCAACCGCGAGACCGCCCTCCAGGGCAGCCAGATCGACTACTACGTCGGCACCTACACCATCAACGCGGGCCGCAAGGAGAAGGTCGCCTTCGCGGGCCCGTACTACGTGGCCGGCCAGGACCTGCTGGTGAAGAAGGACAACACCGCGATCACCGGCCCCGAGTCCGTCGCGGGCAAGAAGGTCTGCTCGGCCACCGGTTCCACCTCGGTGAAGCAGATCAAGACGTACAACCCGGGCGAGACCATCGAGTACGAGACCTACGCCCAGTGCGTGGACAAGCTGCTCACCGACGAGGTCGACGCGGTCACCACCGACGACGCGATCCTCAAGGGCTTCGCGGCCAAGAACGCCGGCAAGCTCAAGGTCGTCGGCAAGCCGTTCTCCAAGGAGCCGTACGGCATCGGCGTCCAGAAGGAGGACCCGGCGTTCCAGCAGGCCGTCATCGCCGCGCTGAAGGCGCACGAGGACAACGGCGACTGGAAGAAGGCCTACGACGCCACCCTCGGCCTCTCGGGCTCCCCCGCCCCGGAGATCCCGGCGCTCACCAACTGACCCGTCTGGCAACGAAAGGAGGGCCGCCGGCATGGGCATACTCTTCGAGGACGGCAATTTCGAGCTGTTCCGGAACGGGTTCCTGCAGACGGTCGAACTCAGCGCGCTGAGCGCCCTGTTCGCCCTGCTGCTGGGTGTCCTGCTGGCGGCCTTCCGGGTCTCCCCGGTCCCGGTGCTGCGAGTCTTCGGCACCGTCTGGGTGAACATCTTCCGGAACACCCCGCTGACCGTCCTGTTCTTCGCGGTGGTCTTCGGACTCCCGCGCCTGGGCGTGCACTTCGAGCACTTCACCTTCGCGGTGATCGCGCTCTCCGCCTACACCGCCTCGTTCGTCTGCGAGGTGATCCGGTCCGGCATCAACACCGTGCCGGTCGGCCAGGCCGAGGCGGCCCGCAGCCTCGGGATGACGTTCGGTCAGACCCTGACCCAGATCGTGCTGCCGCAGGCCGGGCGGACCGTGCTCGGACCGCTCAGCAGCGTCTTCATCGCGCTCCCCCGCAACTCGGCGGTGGCCGGTGCGTTCAGCGTGGCCGAGCTGTTCAACTTCCAGGCCACGCTGACCGACAAGGGCGCCTCGATCCTCGCCATCTTCTTCTGGGTCGCGCTCGCCTACCTGTTCATCAGCGCCTGCGTCGGCCTGTTCTTCAAGTTCCTGGAATCCCGTCTGGCGGTGGCCCGTTGAGCGGCAAGAGCAGTGTCCTCTACGACGTCCCCGGGCCCCGGGCCCGGATCCGCAACCACGCCCTCGGGGTGGTGGCCGGCCTCGCCCTGCTGGGCGGCCTCTGGTACGTGTTCACCCAGCTGAACGAGGCGGGCCAGTTCTCCGCCGAGATGTGGGACGTGTTCGCCTACAAGAACACGCAGGAGACCATCCTCACCGCGCTGCTGGACACCCTGAAGGCGTTCGCCACCGCCGCGGTCCTCTCGCTGCTGCTGGGCGCCCTGCTGGCGATCGGCCGGCTCTCGGACCACAAGCCGGTGCGCGCCGTCTGCACCGCCGTGGTGCAGTTCTTCCGGGCGATGCCGCTGCTGGTCATGATCTTTGGGCTGTACGTGGCGGTCTTCACCTCCACCCCGTTCTGGGCCCTGGTGACCGGTCTGACCCTGTACAACGGCGCCGTCCAGGCCGAGATCATCCGCTCCGGCATGAACGCGGTGCCGCGCGGCCAGAGCGAGGCCGGCTACGCGCTCGGCCTGCGCAAGACCCAGGTCATGACGCTGATCCTGACTCCGCAGGCGGTCCGGGCCATGCTGCCCGCGATCATCGGCCAGCTGGTGGTCACGCTCAAGGACACCTCTCTCGGGTACGTGATCACCTACCCGGAGCTGCTGAACGTCGGCAAGAAGATCGCCGCCACCTGGGTCACCCCGGACGGCTACCCCTACATCCCGGTCACCATCGTGATCGGCACGATCTACGTCCTCTGCTGCCTGCTGCTGACGGCGCTCGCCAAGTGGCTGGAGGGCTGGAGCCGCCGCGGCGCGAACCGGCGCACAACGTCCGCTGCTTGACGGACACGCAGGTGATCTGTTGCATTGCTCTTCGTGACACCACCCGGGACCCCTGACGCTCCGTCGGCCGCCGCTGCCCAAGCCCGGACCGAACGGTCCGCGGAGGTCCCGTCGTGGATCCGGTGATCATCGTCGGGGCCGGGCCGGTCGGCCTGGCCCTGGCGCTCGCGCTCGCCCGGCACGAGGTGCCGTCCATCGTCCTGGACGAGGGCGCCGGGGTCTGCTCCGAGGGCCCGCGCAGCGTGGTGCTCACCCAGCAGACCACCGGCTTCCTGACCCGGCTCGGCTACCAGCGGGCCGGGTCCGACGCCGTGTACTGGGACGCCTTCACCGTCTACCGGCGCCGCACCGAGGTGCTCCGGCTCCCGCTCACCGGGATCAGCCACCTCCCCCAGCACCGCCTGCACCGCGGCCTGCGGGACGCTGCCACCGCCACCCCGCTGATCCAGCTCACCCCGCACACCCGGCTGGTCGAGCTGGAGCAGGACGGGGACGGTGTCTCCGCCCGCACCCAGCACGTCCAGAACGGCACCTCCACCTGGTGGCGCGGCAGCCACCTGGTCGGCTGCGACGGGGCCCGCTCGGCCGTCCGCAAGCTGCTCAAGGTCCGCTTCCCCGGCCGCCCCGCGGTGGACCGGCACGCCGTCGCCACCCTCCGGGTGGACCTGCCCTTCCCCGGCGAGGCCCGGCTGCACCGCGAGCCGCCGTGGCGCGGCGACCGCGAGGCCTCCGCCCGTCCGCTCCCCGACGGCCTCTGGCGGCTGGACTGGCGGCTGCCGCCGGGCCGCCCGGCCCCCGAAACCCCGGTCGACCCGCACGCCACCTGGCCCGGCATCGTCACCGGCGACACCCTGCTGGCCCGGGTCCGCTCCACCCTGACCGGCTGGTGCGGCGAGCTCCCGAAGTTCGAACTGCTGGCCGCCGCGGACCACACCGCCCAGCAGCGCCTGGCCGCCCGCTTCCGGGTCGGCCGCTGCTTCCTGGCCGGGGACGCCGCCCACCTGCACGGCGCGCTCGGCATGCAGAACCTCGCCGACGGCCTGCGGGACGTGGACAACCTCTCCTGGCGGCTCGCCCTCGCCTGGCACCTGCACTCCGCGGCCGGCGGCGCCGAGTCCAGCCTGCTGGACGGGTACGAGACCGAGCGGCGCGGCGCGGTCGGCGCCCGGCTGCGCGCGGTGGACCAGTCGATGCCGCTGCTGCGGCCGCTGCGCGGCTGGGCCCAGACCAGGCGCTCGCTGCTGACCGGCTCCTTCCGCAAGCACGCCCCGCTGCTGACCGACGGTCAGCTCGGCACCGGCCGGTTCGGCGGCGCCCCCGCCTACCCCGAGGCGCCCTCCGGCGTCCCGAGCCGGGTGCCGCCGCAGCGCGGACCCAAGGGCACCGCGCTCACCGAGCAGCTCCCGCCGACCGCCCCCGGGGTGCTGGCCCCCGACCTCCCGGTGATCACCACCGAGGGCGCCCCCGACCACCTGCACGCCCGGCTCGGCGGCGGCTTCCTGCTGCTGCTGGTCGCCCCCGGTGCGACCGTCTGGTCCTCCCGGCACTGGCTCTCGGCCGGCCTGATGCCCCGGCTGACCGCGCTGGCCGCCTCGCTGCCGATCCCCGCCGAGGTGCTGGTCACCGACCAGTACCCGGCCGCCGACCCGCACACCGTGCTGCTGATCCGCCCCGACGGCCACGTGGTCGGCACCACCCACGGCGCCGAGCCGGACGCCCTGCACGCCCTCGCTCAGCACGCCCGCGGCGGCCCGGCCCCGATCACCAGCCCGGACCTGACCGGCTCCTGACGACGGGTCACTGGTCCCGGCGGCGCACCGCCAGGACGGTCACCACGACCGAGCCGGCCGCCCAGCAGGCGAGGGTCAGCCAGGCTCCGCCCGGGGTGCCCGGGTAGGGCTGGTGGGCCAGCACGTCGGGGCGCTCGGCCAGGGTGGTCCAGGCCCGGTACGGGGTGGCGTTGCCGAGCAGCGCGGTCCAGTACCGGCGGGTGCTCAGGAAGACCGGGGCCACCAGCAGCAGGAGGGTGGTGGCGGTGACCGCCGAGGCCCCGTGCCGGAGCAGCGCGCCGACCGCCATCCCCGCCAGGGCGGAGACCGGCGCCAGCAGCGCCGAGGCCAGCAGCAGCTGGAGCGCCCGGGGGTGGTCGAGCGTCACGGCGGCGTCGTACCGGGCGAACTGTGCCTGGGTCAGCCAGAACGAGGCCGCCGCCAGCAGTACCCCGAAGACCGAGGTGACGGCCGCCAGCACCAGCGCCTTGGCCGCCATCACCGAGCCGCGGGCGGGCACCGCGACGAAGGTGGTGCGGATCAGGCCGGTGCCGTACTCGCCGGTGACCGCGACCGCGCCGAACGCGCCCAGGGCGATCATCAGCACCGTCGCGCCGTTCCCGGTGAAGGCCGACAGCAGGGCCATCCCGTCCGCGACGAAGTCCGCGCGGTCGGCGGGCGCGTGCTCGCCCCAGTAGCGGACCTGGTCCCAGGCGGTGCCGACGTTCAGTCCGAGCACGGCGAGCGCGGTCAGCAGCAAGGTCCCGGCGGTGGAGCGCAGCGACCAGAGCTTGATCCACTCGGCGGCGACCAGGTCGGCGAGGCGGGCCCGGGGTTCGGTGGTGAGGGCCCGGGGTTCGGCGGTGAGGGCGGCGGTGGTCATCGGATGCTCCCGGCGTGGTCGGAGGTGAGGTCCATGAAGGCCTGTTCGAGCGAGGCGGTGCGCGGGCTGAGCTCGTGCAGCGGCAGGCGGTGACGGAGCGCCAGTTCGCCGATCTCGGCGGCGGCCAGGCCGCCGACGGTGAGCACCTCGCCGTCGGTCCGCACCTGCGCGCCCCGCTCGGCCAGCAGGGCGGCCAGCTCGGCGTGGCCCGGGGTGCGGACGGTGACGGTGGCACCGCCCCGGGCGGCGAAGGCGGTCAGGCCCTCGGCGGCGATCAGCTCGCCCCGGCCGATGACCACCAACTCGTCGGCGGTGTGCTCCATCTCGGTCATCAGGTGGCTGGAGACGAAGACCGTGCGGCCCTCGGCGGCCAGGCGCCGGAACAGCCCGCGCACCCAGCGCACGCCCTCCGGGTCCAGCCCGTTCAGCGGCTCGTCGAAGAGCAGCACCGGCGGGTCGCCGAGCAGTGCGCCGGCGATGCCCAGGCGCTGGCGCATGCCGAGCGAGTACCCGCCGATCCGGCGGCGGGCCGCGTCGGCGAGGCCGACCTCGGCCAGCACCTCCTCCACCCGGGAGCGCGGGATGCGGTTGCTCCGGGCCAGCGCGGCCAGATGGGCCCGGCCGCTGCGGCCGCCGTGCACCTCGCCCGCGTCCAGCAGCGCGCCGACCTGCCGCAGCCCGCGCGGCCGGTCCCGGAACGGACGGCCGTCGATCAGCACCGAGCCGCTGGTGGGGGCGTGCAGGCCGAGCACCATCCGCAGGGTGGTGCTCTTGCCGGAGCCGTTCGGCCCCAGGAAGCCCGTCACCCGGCCCGGGCGGACGGTGAAGGTGAGTCCGTGCACGGCGGTCGTGGACCCGTAACGCTTCGTCAGTTCGTTGACCTCGATCATGGCTTCGAGCCTGCCGGGCGGGCCCGGTGCCGGGCGTCGGCCGGGCGGGGGCACCTGCGGGCGGCGGGTGTCCTCCACGGGTGTACGACCACGGGCCGATGACCGGGCCGTCCATGATCGCTAGCATCGGCGCCATGCGGATACCCCTGCTCGGGCGGTTCAGCCCGGCCACCTGGACGGTTCTCGCCTGGTGCGCGGGCGTGGTGAACACCGCGCTGATCCGGGTGCAACTGCCCGGCGAGAGCGGCGCGGCGGTCCTGCGCGGGGTGGTCTTCCTGCGCTGGGACGGCCTGACGATGCTGGCGCTGGCGGGCCTGCTCACGGTGCTCGGTGCCCGGAGGCTGACGACCCGTCCGGCCGCCGGGCTCGCCTGGGTCCTGGCCGGGGCGGCGCTCGGCGGTGTACCGCTCAGCGTGGGGGAGATCCCGCTCCAGCAGTACTACGCGGTGGACGCCGCAGTGTACTTCCTGGCCGTGGCACTTCCCCGGCACCGCTCGCTGCGGGCCCTCGGCGCGGCGCTCGGCGTGCTGGCCGGCTACCTGGGCATCCGGATCGCCTGCGGCTGGCCGGTCGGCATCTCGGTCGAACTCCCGGTGGCCATGCTGGTGGTGATCGCCTGGCTGCTCGGCTCCTCCAACCGGCAGACCCGGGAGCACCAGGAGGAGACCCAGGTCCGGGCCACCGAACAGGCCGTCACCGACGAGCGGCTGCGGATCGCCCGCGAGCTGCACGACATGGTGGCCCACAGCCTGGGCGTGATCGCCCTCCAGGCCGGCGCCGCCAGGCGGGTGATCGACCGTCGGCCGGAGGCCGCCCGGGAGGCGCTGGGCACCATCGAGACCACCGGACGGGAGACCCTGGCCGGGCTGCGCCGGATGCTGGTCGCGCTGCGCACCGAGGAGCCGCTCGCGCCCGACCTCGGGGTGGCCGACCTGTTCCGGCTGGCGGAGTCCACCACCGCCGCCGGCCTCCGGGTGGAGCTGCGGCGCACCGGCGAAACCGTACCGCTGCCGCCGGAGGTCGACGTCTCCGCCTACCGGATCGTGCAGGAGTCCCTGACCAACGTGCTCAAGCACGCCCGCACCGACCACTGCCTGGTGACGGTCGACCAGCTCCCGGACGCCCTGCTGCTGGAGGTCACCGACCACGGGGCCGGGCCCGGCCCCGGTCCGACCGGTTTCGGGCTGGTCGGCATGCGCGAGCGGGTCGCCCTGCTGCACGGCGGGTTCGCGGCCGGGCCGCTGCCCGGCGGCGGCTTCCGGGTCACCGTCCGTCTCCCCCTCTCCGACTCGCTCCTGGAAGGAGCCCGATGACCGTCCGGGTCCTGCTCGCCGACGACCAGCCGCTGGTCCGCGCCGCCCTGAGGATGGTGATCACCGACGCCCCCGACCTGGAGCTGGCCGGGGAGGCCGGGAACGGCGCCGAGGCCGTCGCGCTGGCCGAGGAGCTGCGCCCCGACGTGGTGGTGATGGACCTGCGGATGCCGGTGTTGGACGGCATCGAGGCCACCCGGCGGATCACCTCCGGCCCGGCCGGCCCGCAGGTGGTCGTGCTGACCACCTTCGACGAGGACGAGAACGTGCACGGCGCTCTGCGGGCCGGCGCCTCCGGCTTCCTGGTCAAGGACATGGCGCTGGACGAGATCCTTTCCGCCGTCCGGGTGGTGGCGGGCGGCGAGGCGCTGCTCGCCCCGAGCGTCACCCGCCGCCTGATCACCGAGTTCACCGCCCGCCCGGGCGCCACCGCCCGGCGCGAGCTGACCGGCATCACCGACCGCGAGCGCGAGGTGCTCACCCTGGTCGGCCGGGGCCTGTCCAACGCGGAGATCTCCGAGCAGCTGGTGATCAGCCCCGCCACCACCAAGACCTACCTCAGCCGCCTGCTCGCCAAGCTCGACGCCCGCGACCGGGTCCGGCTGGTGATCCTGGCGTACGAGGCGGGCCTGGTCGGCGCCTGACCGGCCCGGCTGGTGGCCGTCCCGGACTCAGACCGGGACGGCCACCAGCCGGGTGCCGTCGCTGGTGCGGACCTCGAAGTGGTCGATCTGTCCGGAGGGCAGGCCCACCCCGCCGTGGGTGATCAGGCTGTCCGGCTGGCCCGGCAGCCCGTAGCCGGCCGGCGGGACGGCCCAGCTGGTGACGGTCTGCTGCTCGCCGGAGCGGCCCACCGCGATCAGCGAGCAGCTCAGCGGCCCCCGGACGCCCGCCAGTTGGAGCGCGACGTGGGTGCCCCACTTGCGGTCTTCCAGCGCGACGGTGGCGACCGCCCCGGTCGACGCGTCGGTTGCCGAGTGACGGACCCCGTGGTCCATCAACTCCTGGGCCGGGCTGGTGGAGTGGGCCACCGGACGGGCCTCCTCCGAGCCGCCGAGCGAGGCGCCGAGCAGCGGCCCGCCGATCAGCACCGCCACGGCCGCCGCCACCAGGAACAGCCTCCTGGTGCGCGCCGACCGCCGGCCGGCCGTGACCTCGGCGGTCAGCCGTTCCAGCAGCCGGCCGTCGTCGGCCGTCGGCACGGCGGGGCCGACGGCCTCCGCGTACTCCGCCAGCAGCGGTTCCAGCCCGGAGAGTTCGTCCGCCTCGGCGGTGCACCGGGCACACCCCGCCAGATGCGTGGCGAACTGCGCCATCTCCTCCGGTTCGAGCAGCCCGAGGACGTAGGCACCCACGTCGAGGTGCTGCTCCTGCGGGGACGTCACGATGTCACCCCTCGTTCCTCGAGAGCGTTCTTGAGCGATTTCAGCGCGTAGAAGACCCGGGACCTGACGGTGCCCGCCGGGATCCCGAGCTCGACGGCCGTCTCGTTGACGGTACGCCCCTTCAGGTAGGTCTCGACGATCACCTGCCGGTGCGGCTCGGTCAACGCGTCCAGGGCCTCGGAGATGGCCATCAGTCGCAGCGCGCGCTCCAGTTCGTCCTCGGCCGGCATCACGTCGAGCACCGCGTCGCCGACCTCGGACGGCCGGGCGAGGCGGCTGCGGTGGCCGTCGATGACGATCCGGCGGGCCACCGTCACCAGCCAGGGGCGCAGCGAGTCGGCGGCCGGGTCGAGCCGGTGCAGGTTGCGCCAGGCCCGGACCAGCGTCTCCTGCACCACGTCCTCGGCCCGGTGCCGGTCGCCGCCGACCAGCCGGAGCACGAAGCTCATCAGGGCGGCGGCGTGCCGCTCGTGCAGGGCTCGGACCAACTCCTCTTCCCGGTCCGGCGGTTGGGCCGCCGGTCGGTGAGGCGGGCCGGAGGCCGTCCGATCGCGCCGCATGCGCCCCTCCTCCTCACGCAGCACCAGGGTCGGCGGGGTCATCAGTAGCCGCCGCCACCGCCGGACGTGGCGGCCGCCTTCTTCCCGTCCGGGGCGGCCGCGAACCAGGTGCCGCCGACGCCCTGCCCGTTGGTCTCGCCCGGCGCCTTGTCCCCGGCGAAGCGGTACAGCGGCCAGCCGCCCAGGGTGAGTTGCTGCGTGCCGTCCGCCCGGGTCACCGTACCGACCAGGGCCCTGTCCACTCCCTGGAGGGTGCCCTGCGCGTTGACCGGCACCGGCGGCCACTTGGCCGCGCAGTCGCCGTTGCAGTTCGAGGCCGAGGGCTTGGCGGTGTCCTTGTCGAAGCGGTAGAGCGTGTAGCCCAGTCCGTCCAGCACGGTCGGCCCGAAGCCGGCCGGGCGGCCGACGGCCAGCGAACCCTTGAGCACCGCCTTGTCCGCTGCGGGGGCGGAGGGCGCGGTGGTGGCTGCGGCGGGCGGGGCGGCGGGCGCCGCGGTCGAGGCCCCCTCCGAGCCGCAGGCGGTGAGCAGCAGCAGACCGGCCACGGCCGGGGCGGCGAGCAGGGCGGTGCGGCGAAGCGTGCGCATGAGTGGTCTCCCCCACGGAGTACGACGGGTGGTCACCCATCAGTACGGAGGGGAGCCGGGGAACACTCAAAGGCGGCCGAAGATTTTTCCGGCGCGGCCCCGGACGGCTACCGGGCCACCTCCACCGCCCGGGTCTCGCGGATCACCGTGACCCGGACCTGGCCGGGGAGGCTGACCTCCTCGGTGATCCGCTTGGCGATCTCCCGGGCCAGCACCTGGGCCGCGATGTCGTCCACCTGCTCCGGCTGGACCAGCACCCGGACCTCCCGGCCCGCCTGCATCGCATAGGCCTTGGTGACCCCGGGCTGGGCCACCGCGATCTCCTCCAGCCGGGCCAGCCGCCGGACGTAGTTCTCGGCCGACTCCTTGCGGGCGCCCGGCCGTCCGCCGGAGCAGGCGTCGGCGGCCTGCACCAGTACCGCCTCGACGGTCTGCGGGTCGACCTCGCCGTGGTGCGCGGCGATCGCGTGCACCACCTCGGCCTGCTCGCCCCAGCGGCGTGCGTAGTCGGCCCCGGCCAGGGCGTGGCTTCCGACCGCGTCCGAGGAGAGCGCCTTGCCGATGTCGTGCAGCAGCGCGGCCCGCCGCACCAGCGCCGCGTCCGCCCCCACCTCGGCCGCCAGCACCGCGCCCACCCGGGCCGACTCCACCAGGTGCGCCAGCACGTTCTGCCCGTAGGAGGTGCGGTAGCGCAGCTGGCCCAGGGTGCGGACCAACTCCGGCTCCATCTCGCCGACCTGGGCCGCCAGCAGGGCGTCCTCCCCGGCCCGCACGCAGAGCCGCTCCACCTCGCGCAGGCTGCGGGCGTGCACCGCCTCGATCCGGGCGGGCTGGATCCGGCCGTCCGAGACCAGGGTCTCCAGGGTGAGCCGGGCGGCCTCCCGGCGGACCGGGTCGAAGCTGGAGAGCTGGACCACGCCCGGGGTCTCGTCCACCAGCAGGTTGACCCCGGTGACGGCCTCGAAGGCGCGGATGTTGCGCCCCTCCTTGCCGATGATCCGGCCCTTCAAGTCCTCGGCGGGAAGCCGGAAGACCGAGAGCACCGTCTCCGCCGTCTGCTCGCTCGCCACCCGCTGCACGGCGTTCGCCACGATGTCCCTGGCCAGGTCCTCGCCGTCCCGCCGGGCCGCGCGCTCGATCTCCCGGACGGTCACCGCGGCCTCCCGGCGGGCCGCCGCCTCGGCCACCCGCAGCACCTCGGCCCTGGCCTCCTCGGCCGTCAGCCCCGCCAGCCGCTCCAGCTCACGGCGCTGCTCGCCCTCACGCTCGGCCACCGCCGCCTCCCGGGCAGCCAACTCCGCCCGACGACTGCCGAGTTCCGCCTCGACCAGCCCGACCGCGCCGACCGCCCGCCGCTCGGTGCCGCGCATCCACCGGAACGCCAGCAGCAGCAGCGCCGACAGCAGAACCCCGAGGCACCCCGTCACGATCCACATAGGGTCCGCTCCCGTCCCGCTCAACCGCATTTCTGTGAGGCTAAGCGGGGGTCACGAAACGGTCAAGATACGCTCTCGAACCGACAGGCCCGGAAGCTGACGTTCTGTCACGTCGGCAGCTGGGACGCGGGCGGGACGGGTTCGGTTCCCCGAGGCCGCTCCGCCACCGACGGCCGGTCCGGTCAGTGCCCGCCCGCCTCCCACAGGTGGTCGAACCTCCCGGCCAGCAGGGCGTCCCGCAGCGCGCGCAGCTCCTGCGGTTCGACCAGCAGCACCTGGTGCCGGTCCGCGACGTTCGCCACCGCGATGCGGCACGCACCCGCCCGCGCCAGCACGAAGCCGGCCACGTCGCCGTGCTCGTCCACCGGCGCGGTGGCCTCCCACGGCAGGCCGGGGTGGTCGACGGGGTAGTACTCGACCTCGCTCACCTCCGCCGCCCCCGCTCAGCCGCGCTCGGCGGTCCAGGCCCGGAACCCGCCCGGCTGGTCGTCCGGCGGGATCAGCTCGCCCGGGCGAAGCGTGCGCTCCACCCCGCCGCGCAGCGGGCGGACGTAGACCTCCCCCGCCAGGAAGTCCATCACCCGCACCGCCTCGCGGGTGGCGCGGAGGTAGGCGGTCTGCCCCGGTTCGGGCGTCCATGCGCCGCCGTTCTGACGCTCGCTCATGGTTTGGTGGCTCCCCTTCGATCGGTCTCCGGCTTTCCACCCTCAGATTCGACGGCCCGGCAGTAGCCTGACCAGGCCCTGCGACCGAACAACTACGGTGCGTGAGAACGGAGCTGACGGATGACCAACCCGAAGGACCTCGACCCGGCCGAGTCCCCGCGCGCCTTCTACGGCTCGGAGCTGCGCCGCCTCCGCGAGGCCAGGGGTCTGTCCCAGAGCGCCTTGGGCGAGCTGGTCTTCTGCTCCGGCAACTACATCGGCCAGATAGAGGCCGCCGTCCGACGCCCGCAGGAGGACCTGTCGGAACGCCTCGACACGGCGCTCGGCACCGACGGCCACTTCGCCCGGCTGTACCCGATGGTGACCCGGCCGCGCTTCGCGGAGTACTTCACGGCTGCGGCCGAACTCGAGCGTCAGGCGGTGACGATCAGCGCGTACGCCCCCCTTCTCGTACCTGGACTGCTTCAGACTCCGGACTACGCACGAGCGGTCTTCAGGTCTGCCCAACCGCTTCGCCACACGACTGAGAACGAGAAGCTGGTCAACCGCCGGATGGAACGAGCGGTGATCCTGGACGGCCCAACAAGGCCGCTGTTCTGGGTCGTCATCGAGGAGCACGCACTGCTCCGCCCCGTCGGCGGCCACGCGGCGATGCACGGACAGCTCGTCCACCTCGCTCAGCTGGTTGCCGACGGCCGGATCATCCTCCAAGTGATGCCGATCAGAAGCGGAGCACATGCTCTGCTCGAAGGGTCACTGAGTCTGATGACTTTTGCCGACTCTCCGCCCGCTGCCTACGTGGAAGGGCCCCACACGGGTGAACTGCTAGACGCCCCAAGCTCGTTCGCGGCCTGCAAGCTATCCTTCGATCTAGTCCGGGCCGACGCTCTGCCGCCGGAGGCGTCCTTGGCCCTGCTCGAAGCGGCGGCGGAGGAACACGCACATGGCCAGCACTGAGCAGTGGCGCAAGAGCACCCACAGCGGCGGCAACAACGGCGACTGCATCGAGCACGACGACGCCCACCCCGGCACCGTCCGCGACTCCAAGGACCCCCACGGCCCCCGCCTCCGCTTCACCCCCGACGCCTGGGCCACCTTCGTCACCGCCACCAAGACCGGCGAATTCCCCACCAACTGACGCGCTGTTGGGTTCAGCGCTCCGCTTCCAGCGCCTCCTTGGCGAGCCGGAAGGCCAGCCCCTCCGCGTAGCCGCGGCGGGCCAGGGCGCCTACCAGGCGGCGGAGTTTGGCCTGGTCGTCCAGGCCCCGCATGGTGCGCAGCCGCCGCTCGACGAAATCGCGGGCGGCGGCTTCCTCATCGTCCTCGTCCACCTGGGCGAGGGCCCGCTCGGCCAGCTCAGGGGCGACTCCGCGTTGGCGCAGCTCCTGGGAGAGCACCCGGCGACCGAGGCCGCGGGCGTTGTGGCGGGACTCCACCCAGGCCTCGGCGAAGGCGGCGTCGTCGATCAGGCCGACCTCCTGGAGGCGGTCGAGGACCTGCTCGGCCACCTCCTCCGGGATCTCCCGCTTGGCGAGTGCCTCGGCGAGCTGCTTGCGGGTCTTGGCGGCGCCGGTGAGCAGGCGCAGGCAGATCGCCCGGGCCCGCTCGGCCGGATCGGCCTCCTCGGCGGCGCGCTGCTCCTTGCGGGCCTTGCGCGCGGCCTTCCGCTCCTCCTTGGTCAACTCCGGCTCGGGGGCCGGGCCCTCGGTGGGCGGGGCCATCCAGTCAGGACCCCCGCCCGACTCTGCGGACTCGGCGGACTCGGCGGACTCGGCCGCCATCGCCGTCCGCCGGCGCCTCCGACCACCTGTCAGGTCCGAGGCGCGGAGCATCCCGTCGAACGCCGGGATGCCGGACTCGTCCTCCGAGTCCGGCATCCCGGTCGTGCTGTCGTGCGTCAAGACAGGCTCAGCTCTTCGCCGCCGCCGTCTTCTTGGCCGCGGTCTTCTTCGCCGCGGCGCCACCCGCCTCGTCCTCGGCGCCCGCGGCGGCCGCCGGGGCGGCCTCGCCCTCGGCCTCGGCCGGCTTCGGGCCGATGCCGAGCTTGCCCTTGATCTTGACCTCGATCTCGTCGGCCAGCTGCGGGTTGTCGCGCAGGAAGTTGCGGGCGTTCTCCTTGCCCTGGCCGAGCTGGTCGCCCTCGTAGGTGTACCAGGCGCCGGACTTGCGGATGAAGCCGTGCTCCACGCCCATGTCGATCAGGCCGCCCTCGCGGCTGATGCCGATGCCGTAGAGGATGTCGAACTCGGCCTGCTTGAACGGGGCGGCGACCTTGTTCTTCACCACCTTGACGCGGGTGCGGTTACCGACCGCCTCGGTGCCGTCCTTCAGGGTCTCGATCCGGCGGATGTCGAGGCGCACGGAGGCGTAGAACTTCAGCGCGCGGCCACCGGTGGTGGTCTCCGGCGAGCCGAACATGACGCCGATCTTCTCGCGCAGCTGGTTGATGAAGATCGCGGTGGTGTTCGACTGGTTCAGCGCACCGGCGATCTTGCGGAGGGCCTGGCTCATCAGACGGGCCTGGAGGCCGACGTGCGAGTCGCCCATCTCGCCCTCGATCTCGGCACGCGGCACCAGGGCGGCCACCGAGTCGATGATCACCAGGTCGATCGCGCCGGAGCGGATCAGCATGTCGGTGATCTCCAGCGCCTGCTCACCGGTGTCCGGCTGGCTGACCAGCAGGGCGTCGGTGTCCACGCCGAGCTTCTTGGCGTACTCCGGGTCGAGCGCGTGCTCCGCGTCGACGAAGGCCACCGTGCCGCCCTGGCGCTGGCAGTTGGCCGCCAGGTGCAGGGTCAGGGTGGTCTTGCCGGAGGACTCCGGGCCGTAGATCTCCACCACGCGGCCGCGCGGGATGCCGCCGACGCCGAGGGCGACGTCCAGCGCCGTCGAACCGGTCGGGATCACGTCGATCGGCTCGTTGGCCTTCTCGCCGAGCCGCATCACCGAGCCCTTGCCGAACTGCCGCTCGATCTGGGCGAGTGCGGTCTCAAGAGCCTTCTCGCGGTCCGTACCTGCCATGGCTTCCACCCTCGGGTTCTGTCCTGTGCGCTTCATCGTCCTCGACGCTAGCGCGTCCCACCGACAATCCGCCCCAAACGGGCTCGGCCTGTGGAAAACTCGCCGCGAGCCAGTATAGGGAACATCTGTTCGAATCAAGTCAACCGCCCCGCCGCCACGCCCTCGACCGCGTGAAACCACCAGGTCAGCGCCCTGAACCACTACCTGTGGACGCATGATCACCACCGTCGGACGGCGCCGCACCGCCGCCGTCCTCCTCGCCCTGGCCGCCTTCCTGGCCCCCGCGGCCACCCCCGCCGTGGCCGCCGTCCACACCCCCGCCGTCCACGCGAGGGCCCTCCCCGAGCCCTCCCCCGCCGAGCACGCCCGCGACGAACTGGCCGAGCTGACCGTCGCCGAGCCGCACTCCATGGCCGGCTACAGCCGCGCCAAGTTCCCGCACTGGGTGAAGCAGTACGGCGAGTGCGACACCCGCGAGGTGGTGCTGGCCCGGGACGGCGAGGGCGTCACCCAGGACGAGCTCTGCCGGGCGGGCACCGGCGTCTGGCTCAGCCCGTACGACGGCAAGGTGCTGACCGCCGCCGCCCAGGTCGACATCGACCACGTGGTCCCGCTGGCCAACGCCTGGCGCTCCGGCGCCGACGAGTGGACCACCGCCGCCCGCCGCGCCTTCGCCAACGACCTGGAGCACTCCCAGCTGATCGCGGTCTCGGCCGCCTCCAACCGCTCCAAGGCCGACAAGTCCCCCGACCAGTGGTCCCCGCCGGACCCGGCCTACTGGTGCACCTACTCCCGGGCCTGGATCGACGTGAAGCACCTGTACCGCCTCAACGTCACCGCACCCGAGGCCGCCAGGCTCACCGAGATGCTCGACACCTGCGCCTGACACGCCGACGGGCGGCCACCCGTCAGGTGACCGCCCGTCAACTCCGCTTCCTAGTCGTCCCGGTGCTCGTGCCCGTCCCGGTGCGAGTTCCGCTCGCCGCGCACCATCCGGTGCAGCCGCCGCGCCGCCTCCCGCCGCCGGGCCCGCCGGCCCTTGCGGTCGGCACCCCGGTCGATCCGCGGGTCGGTCTGCACCTCGTACCGCCGCACGTAGGTGCCGACGAAGCCCTGCAGGGTGGCCGCCACCGGGATGGCGATCAGCGCGCCGACCGCGCCGAGCAGCGCGGCCCCCGCGATCACCGAGCCGAAGGCCACCGCCGGGTGCACGTCCACCGTCTTCGCGGTGATCCTCGGGTGCAGCAGGTAGTTCTCGATCTGCTGGTAGACGATCACGAAGACCAGCACCCAGAGCGCGTCCATCGGGTCCACGGTGAGTGCGACCAGCACCGGCAGCGCGCCGGCGAGGTACGTCCCGATGGTCGGCACGAACTGCGACATGACGCCGACCCAGACCGCCAGCGCGGCCGCGTACGGCAGGCCCAGGACCGAGAACATGATCCAGTGCGCGATGGTCGAGGCGACCGCCAGCAGCGCCCGGGAGTAGAGGTAGCCGCCGGTCTTGGCCAGCGCGATCTCCCAGGCCCGCAGCACCTCGGCCTGCTTGGCCGGGGGCAGCAGCGAGCAGACCGTGCGCCGCACCCGGGGGCCGTCGGCGGTGAAGTAGAAGGTGAACAGGCCGACGGTGAACATCTGGAACAGTCCGCCGATCAGCGTGCTGGAGACGCCCCAGACGTTGTCGGCCGCCTGTTGGGCGTACTTCTCGATGTTGCCCGAGTCCTTCAGCAACTTCTCCTGGAGCTGGTCCAGCGAGAGGTTCTGGTTGAAGGTCCGGTTCACCCAGTCGATCAGGTTCTGCACCAGGTGCGGGAGGTCCCCGGCGATCTTGGCCACCTGGTCGACCAGCAGGGTGCCGAGCGCGGTCAGGAAGCCCGCGATGGCGACCCCCAGACCGATGAAGACCAGGAAGGTCCCGAGACCCCGGCGCACCCCGCGGGCGGCCATCCGGTCCACCGCCGGCTCCATCGCCAGCGAGAGGAAGAAGGCCACCAGCAGCATCACCAGCAGGTCGATGAGCTGGCGGAACGCCCAGTCGGCGAGCTGGAACAGCCCGACCAGGACCAGCGCCATCACCATCGCCCGCGGCAGCCACCGGGGCATCCCCTTCCCCCAGATCGAGTGCGCCACCGACTCGGCGGCGCCTCCGCCGGCCCCGCTGCCGGCGGGGTCGAGCGGCTCCCCGGCGTCGGGCGGGGGCGCCTCGCCGGCCACGGGTGCCGCTGGTTCGGTCAGGGTCTCCTGGGGTGGGTGCTGGTCTTCCCGGTTCTCGGCCACCCGCCCAGTCTTACCCAAAGCTCAACGGAGCAACGTCGACACCCCCTGCGTGCTGCACACCACGCGCCAGACCTCCTTCGCCTCCCAACCCGCGTCCAGCGCCTGACGGACCGTCCGCCCGCCCAGCTCGCTCATCAGGTGGTCCTGGGCGAACGACTCCGCGTACGCCTCGCCGAAGTGCTCGTACATCCGTCGCCAGAACTCGGTCAGCCTCATGGCCCCAGTATCCCGGAGCCGGCCGGCGCGCTCCGGGCCGCGGCCCCGGCCGGTCGGGGCCACGGCCCGGGTCCCCGGCTCAGCCGGCCGGCAGCGCGAGCACGCCCGCGCCGAAGAACTGCCGCTCCACGCAGGCACCCGGCGCGTACGGGCAGTTCCCGGCGGCCGCGTCGGCCAGCAGCGCGGTCAGCCGCTCCGGCCTCCACCCCGGGTGGGCCGCCGCCGCGACCGCCACCGCGCCGGTGACGTGGGCGGCCGCCATCGAGGTGCCGGCCAGCGCGGCGTACTGGCCGCCGGGCCAGGCCGAGACGATCGCGCCCTCGGCCCCGCCGTCCGGCTCCCCGCCGGGGGCCGCGATCGAGATCCGGCCGCGGCCGTAGTTGCTGTACCCGGAGGGGAGGCCGTTGCGGTCCACCGCGGCGACGGTCAGCACGCCCGGGAGCTCACCGGGGAGACGGACGCACTCCGGCCCGAGGAAACGATTCTGCCCAGGACCCGAGAGCCGGTCGTTGGGGCTGCGCTGGTCGTGCCGGACCGCGCCCAGGTCCTGCCCGTCGTTGCCCGCCGAGGCCACCACCACCGCGCCCTGCCGCTGCGCGTACGCCACCGCGCGGCCCACCGCCAGGATCAGCGCGGCCTGGTCCGGGTCCTGCGGGCAGTTGTACTTCCAGGGGTCGGCGAAGTAGCTGTCGTTGATCGCCCTGGCCCCGTGGTCGGCCGACCAGAGCATCCCGCAGACGATGTTCTCCGCGTAGTACTGCCCCAGCGGGCCCAGCAGCCGGACGGCGGCGATCCGCACGCCCGGCGCCACCCCCGTCACGCCCTTCCCGTCCCGGGACGCCCCGACGATCCCCGCCACGTGGGTCCCGTGCCCGCTCTCCCCCACCCCACGGTCCGGCCGCCACGCCCCGAACCGGGCGTCCGGGCGTCCGTCCGCGCAGGAGGCCGAGGCCGCCGGGTCCACCGCCGACCGCAGGTCCGGGTGGGTGTCGTCCACCCCCGAGTCCAGCACCGCGACCAGCACCCGGCGCAGCTCCTGACCGCCCGGTCGCGCACCGCCCGGGGTCCGGACCAGGGCCGCCGGGCGGGTGCCGGCCGCCGTCGCACGGTCGCCGCCGCCGATCATCGCCAGGTTCCAGTCCGCCGACTCGCCCGGATCCGGGGTCAGCGCCCCGTCGCCCTCCCCCTCCCCCTCCCCCGCGGCCTCCACCGCGTCCACCGCGTCCCCGCGCACCGCCGGGCCGAACTCCCCCTCCCCCTCCAGTGCCCCGGGAGGGCCCGGCACCCCCGTCGTCCTGGTCGCCCCCACCGCGGCTATGCCCTCCGCCCCGCGCAACCGCTCCGCGAAGCCGCCCGTCGCGTACGCCAGCACCACACCGATCTGCGGGTACTCCTGCACCACCCGGCCGCCGGCCTGCCGAGCGCGCTCGGCCGCGGTGCGGGCGCCGTCCGCGTCCTGACGGTCCGCCAGCACCAGGTAGCTCAGGTACGACCGGCCCGGCCCCGCCACGAACGGCACCGCCCCGCCGATCAGCAGGGCCACCATCAACACCCCCAACAGCACCCGGACCCGCACCTTCCGCGTCCGTACGGCGAGACCCAGCCGTTCCATCGCACGACCTCCGCTCGTCGGGTCCGATTCATCACGATATGACCCCATTTCGCATCACGCCCGGTCGCACTGGGGCACACGGGTGGTCACCTCCGGGGCGCGGGTGGGCGGTCACCCCGGGCGCGGGGAACTGCGCGAGTACGGAAGGCGGCCCAGTGTGAGGTCGGAGCAGGCGAGCCAGTTGCAGCACGTGCCGTTCCCCTGCGCGCAGTTCCCCGCGCCCCCGGGATCACCACCTGCGTTCCTCGCGCCCCGGATTCCCCCTCCCTGTCACAGGGGCCGTGCACCATGGGGGCATGGCGCGGACTGAGCTGAGCGATCCGTTGGAGGGGTTCGCCCCGGCGACCAGGGCGTGGTTCTCGGGGGCGTTCGACGCGCCCACGGCCGCGCAGGCGCAGGCCTGGGAGGCGATCCGCAGCGGATCGGACGTGCTGGTGGTGGCGCCGACGGGGTCGGGGAAGACGCTCGCCGCGTTCCTGTCCGCGCTGGACCACCTGAGCCACACCCCGCCCCCGGCGGACCCGAAGCGCCGCTGCCGGGTGCTCTACATCTCGCCGATCAAGGCCCTGGCCGTGGACGTCGAGCGCAACCTCCGCTCCCCGCTGGCCGGCCTGCGCCAGGCGGCCGTCCGCCTCGGCCTGCCCGAGCCCGAGGTCCAGGTCGGCATCCGCTCCGGTGACACCCCCGCCGCCGAGCGCCGCAGGATCGCGACGCACCCGCCGGACATCCTGATCACCACCCCCGAGTCGCTCTTCCTCCTGCTGACCTCCGCCTCCCGCGAGGCACTGCGCGGCGTCGACACGGTGATCCTGGACGAGGTGCACGCCGTCGCCGGCACCAAGCGCGGCGCGCACCTCGCGCTCAGCCTGGAGCGCCTCGACGAGCTGCTGGACCGGCCGGCCCGCCGGATCGGCCTGTCCGCCACCGTCCGCCCGGTCGACGAGGTGGCCCGCTTCCTCTCCCCGCAGCGCGGGGCGAGGGTGGTCCAGCCGCCCGCCGCCAAGGAGTTCGACCTCTCCGTGGTGGTCCCGGTCGCCGACCTGGACGAACTGCCCGCCGGCAAGGGCACTGACGACCCGTCACCCCAGGCCTCGATCTGGCCGCACGTGGAGGAGCGGATCGTCGACCTGGTCCAGGCCCACCGCTCCACCATCGTGTTCGCCAACTCCCGCCGCCTCGCCGAGCGCCTGTGCAACCGGCTGAACGAGATCGCCCACGAGCGGGCCACCGGCGAGCCGCTCCCCGAGGCACACGGCCCCGCCGCCCTGATGGGCGGCTCCGGAGCGGCGGCGGGGGCCCCACCGGTGATCGCGCGGGCGCACCACGGCTCGGTCTCCAAGGAGCAGCGCGCCCTGGTGGAGGAGGAGTTGAAGGCCGGCCGGCTGCCCGCCGTGGTGGCCACCTCCAGCCTGGAGCTGGGCATCGACATGGGTGCGGTGGACCTGGTGGTCCAGGTGGAGTCCCCGCCCTCGGTGGCCTCCGGGCTGCAGCGGGTCGGCCGGGCCGGGCACCAGGTGGGCGCGGTCTCCACCGGCGTGGTCTTCCCCAAGTACCGGGGCGACCTCGTCCAGTCGGCGGTGGTCACCGAGCGGATGCGCTCCGGCGGCATCGAGTCCCTGCGCGTGCCGCGCAACCCGCTCGACGTACTGGCCCAGCAGCTGGTCGCGATCACCGCGCTCGACACCTGGGACGTGGACGAGCTGCTGGCCCTGGTCCGCCGGGCCGCACCGTTCGCCACCCTCCCGCAGTCCGCCTTCGACGGGGTGCTGGACATGCTGGCGGGCCGTTACCCCTCGGACGCCTTCGCCGAGCTGAGGCCCCGTCTGGTCTGGGACAGGGTGGCGGGCACCGTCACCGGCCGCCCCGGCGCCCAGCGCCTGGCCGTCACCTCCGGCGGCACCATCCCCGACCGCGGCCTGTTCGGGGTCTTCATCGCGGGTGCGGACCCCAAGAAGGGCGGGGGACGGGTCGGCGAGCTGGACGAGGAGATGGTCTACGAGTCCCGGGTGGGCGACGTCTTCACCCTGGGCACCACCTCCTGGCGGATCCAGGAGATCACCCACGACAAGGTGCTGGTCACCCCGGCCCCCGGCGTGCCCGGCCGGCTGCCGTTCTGGAAGGGCGACAGCCTCGGCCGCCCGCTGGAGCTCGGCCGGGCCCTCGGCTCCTTCGTCCGCGAGCTGGGCACCCTGACACCCGATCGGGCCACCGCCCGCCTCAAGGCCGCCGGCCTGGACGACTGGGCCGCGCAGAACCTGCTCGGCTACCTGGCCGAGCAGCGCACCGCCACCGGTCACCTGCCCGACGACCGCACCATCGTGGTCGAGCGCTTCCGCGACGAGCTGGGCGACTGGCGGATCGTCGTCCACTCCCCGTTCGGCGCCCAGGTGCACGCCCCCTGGGCGCTGGCCATCGGCGCCCGCCTCCGCGAGAAGCACGGCCTGGACCCGCAGGTGATGCACGCCGACGACGGCATCGTGCTCCGCCTCCCCGACGCGGACCTCCTCGACTTCCCCTCCGACCGTCCGGTCACCGACGACGCCCCGGTCGGCGCCGACGCCACGCTGTTCGACAAGACCGAGATCGAGCAGCTGGTCACCGACCAGGTGGGCGGCTCCGCGCTGTTCGCCGCCCGCTTCCGGGAGTGCGCCGGCCGCGCCCTGCTGCTCCCCCGACGCAGCCCGGGCAAGCGCACCCCGCTCTGGCAGCAGCGCCAGCGCGCCTCCCAGCTGCTGGAGGTGGCCGCCGAGTACGGGTCCTTCCCGATCGTGCTGGAGGCCGTCCGCGAGTGCCTCCAGGACGTCTTCGACGTGCCGGGCCTGGTCGAGCTGATGGGCGATCTGGAGTCGCGCGCCGTCCGGCTGGTGGAGGTCACCACCCAGGAGCCGTCCCCGTTCGCCCGCTCCCTGCTCTTCGGCTACGTCGCCCAGTACCTCTACGAGGGCGACTCGCCGCTGGCCGAGCGCCGCGCCGCCGCCCTCGCGCTCGACTCCCGCCTGCTCTCCGAGCTGCTCGGCCAGGCCGAGCTGCGCGAGCTGCTGGACCCTCAGGTGCTGGCCGAGCTGGAGGCCGAGCTGCAGCGGCTCACCCCGGAGCGGCGGATCAAGGACGCCGAGGGCGTGGCCGACGCGCTGCGCCTGCTCGGCCCGCTCTCGGAGGCCGAGCTGACGGCCCGTGGGGCGCAGCCCAGCTGGGCGGCCGAGCTGCAGGCCGCCCGCCGGGCCGTCCTGGTGCGGATCGGCGGCGAGCAGCGCTGGGCCGCGATCGAGGACGCCGGGCGGCTGCGCGACGCGCTGGGCACCCCGCTGCCGGTCGGCGTCCCGGAGGCCTTCACCGAGCCGGTGAAGGACCCGCTGGGCGATCTGCTGGCCCGGTACGCCCGCACCCACGGTCCGTTCACCGCCGCCGAGGCCGGCGCCCGCTTCGGCCTGGGCACCGCCGTGGTCACCGGCACGCTGCACCGCCTGACCGCCGCCGGCCGTCTGGTCCAGGGCGAGTTCCGGCCCGGGGACGGCCACACCGGCACCGTCGAGTGGTGCGACGCCGAGGTGCTGCGCCGCCTGCGCCGGCGTTCGCTGGCCGCGCTGCGCCAGGAGGTGGAGGCCGTCCCGCCCCGGGCACTGGCCGCCTTCCTGCCGCAGTGGCAGCACCTGGCCGGGCACCGGCTGCGCGGGCCGGACGGGCTGCTCCGGGTGGTCGAGCAGCTCCAGGGCACCGCGCTGCCCGCCTCCGCACTGGAGAAGCTGATCCTGCCGGCCCGGCTGCTGGACTACTCCCCCGGGATGCTGGACGAGCTGATGGCGGCCGGCGAGGTCGGCTGGTCCGGTGCCGGCGCCCTGCCCGGCCAGGACGGCTGGCTGGCCCTGCACCTCCCGGAGACCGCCGACCTGCTCCGCCCCGAGCCGGTGCCGCCCGCCCTCACCCCGGTGCACGGCGCCCTGCTGGAGGCCCTGGCGGGCGGCTACGGCCTGTTCTTCCGTCAGCTGACCGACCGGGCCCGGGAGCTGACGGGCCAGGAGCTGCCCGAGGGCGAGCTGCTCGCCGCCCTCTGGGACCTGACCTGGGCCGGGTACGTCACCAACGACACCCTGGCCCCGCTCCGGGCGCTGCTCGGCTCCGGCCGCACCGCCGGGTCCACCGCGCACCGGGCGCCCCGGGCCGCCCCGCGCGGCCGCTACGGCGGCGGCTCCCGCGGCCTGGCCCGCCCGTCGGCCCGCTCCGGCCCGCCGACGGCGGCCGGGCGCTGGTCACTGCTGCCCGCGCTGGCCACCGAGCCCACGGTGCGGGCCACCGCCCAGGCCCAGGCCCTGCTGGACCGGCACGGCGTGCTCACCCGGGGCGCGGTGGCGGCCGAGCGGGTGCCCGGCGGCTTCGCCGGGGTCTACCGGGTGCTCGCGGCCTTCGAGGAGCGCGGCCGGGCCCGCCGGGGCTACTTCGTGGAGGGCCTGGGCGGCGCCCAGTTCGCCATGGAGGGCGCGGCGGACCGCGTGCGCTCGGTCAGCTCCCGGCTGGAGCGCCTGGGCGGCGGCGAGTGGACGGCTGCCCCGGCGGCCGAGGCCCCGCAGGCCCTGGTGCTGGCGGCGGCCGATCCGGCGAACGCCTTCGGCGCCGCACTGCCCTGGCCCGAGCCCCCGGCGGGCGAGGGCGAGAAGACGCACCGGCCGGGCCGGAAGGCGGGCGCCCTGGTGGTGCTGCTGGACGGTGAGCCCGCGCTGTACGTGGAGCGCGGCGGCAAGTCCCTGCTGGCCTGGGGCGAGCAGCCGGCCGCCTTCGCCGCACTGGCCGAGGCCGTCCGCGGCGGCGCCCTGGGCACCAGCGCCACCGTCGAGCGGATCAACGGCGCCCCGGCCCTCACGGCCCCCCTGGGCCACCTCCTGGAGGACGCGGGCTTCCACGCGTCCCCCCGCGGCTACCGCCTGCGGAGCTGAAGGTGGCGACCCCGGTTGCGCCCCGCAGGGGCGCGGGGAACTGCGCGCGGGGGAACGGCACCACGTGCAACTGGCTGACGGCGGTTCAGTTGCCGGTGAGCCGCCTTCCGATTCGCGCAGTTCCTCGCGCCCCTGGGTCACTGCACCTGGCTGCCCTGCCAGAACATCAGGCTCCGGGGGAGTTGACGGTTCCGGGGCCGTTGGGCGGATCCGGTCGTACTCCGTCAGGTGCGTGGCCGTCGGACGTGACGTCCTCACCCTTCCGGGGCAGTGACCGGTCGGCGTGGACCGGGATCAGGGCCAGGCCCCAGCCGCCCGCCAGTACGGCCAGGGCGGCCGGGCCGGCGTGCAGGACACCGCCGCCGACCACGGCGGCTCCGAGCAGCACTGCGGGCCACCACCTCACGGCAGTGGCCCGCAGGGACCGTACGCTTCGCATCACTGGCCTCCTCGGTGGGAGGCCGGTGTCATGCCGCCACCACGTCCACGGCGGCGGCCTTCGGCGAGATGGAGCTCATCCGGTCGACGCCGGGTGACGGCAGCGACACGGGTTCGAGCACCGGCCTCAGCAGTTCACCCTCGGAGAGGGTGGCCATCGCCGCAAGTTCGGCCAGCGAGAGCTCGTCGCTGACCTCGCGCATCACCTCGGACATCCGGACGTCGAGTGCGTCGCAGATGGCGGAGAGCAGCTCGGAGGAGGCCTCCTTCTGTCCCCGCTCGACCTCGGAGAGGTAGCCGAGCGAAACCCTGGCGGCCGCCGACACCTCTCGGAGTGTGCGGCCCTGGCGCTGGCGCTGCCGACGCAGTACATCGCCCAGTAGGCGACGGAGCAGGATCATCGGTGCCTCCCTCCTCGGACTGCGGATCGAGATGTCACGACCCCACCGTACCGCCTCGTCCGCATCGCGTGCGGGGACCGTGGTCGTGTTCACTCTGGGCTGCAAGGCTGCCCCCTCCCCTGTTGTTCCCCGCCCGACTACCTGACTAGTGCCCACTCGGGGTATCTGATGTAACACGATCCTGCTGTCAACGGAGCCTGTTCAGGTGCTTTTCCACGAAGCCGGTCCGTGGAGGCGCTCAACGCGCTAGGCGGTCCAGCAGGAGGTCGAGGGCGGCGACGACGGTGTCACGTCGAATTGTTTCACGTGTCCCTGACAACCCAAGCGAAGCCGTGCGTGCTCCGTCGGGTCCGGAAAGCCCGATGTGCACCGTTCCGACCGGGTTCCCGTCCTGCTCCTCCGGGCCCGCCACCCCCGTGGTGGCCAGTCCGTACGTCGCCCCCAGCAGCCGCCGCACCCCGTCGGCCATCTGACGGGCTACCACCGGGTGGACGGCGCCGTGCACCTCCAGCAGGCCCTCGTCCACGCCCAGCACCGAGGCCTTGATCTCGGTGGCGTACGCGGTGACCCCGCCGCGGTAGGTGGCGGAGGCCCCGGGCACGTCCACCAGGGCGGCGGAGAGCAGGCCGCCGGTCAGCGACTCGGCCACCGCCACGGTGGCGCCGTGCTCGCGCAGGGCCCGGTGCACCTCGGCGGCCGGCTGACGGTCCGTCATGACGGATTCCCCCCGCTGCGGCGCAGCACCACGGCCTGCCGGACGTAGTCGAGACCGGTGCCCAGGGTCAGCAGCACGGCCGCGGTCATCACCACGGCGCGGGCGGTGGCCAGCCAGCCGGTCAGCTCCAGGACGTACATGCCGACCGCGATGCCCTGGGTCAGCGTCTTCAGCTTGCCGCCCCGGCTGGCCGGGATGACGCCGTAGCGGATCACCCAGAAGCGCATCAGGGTGATGCCGAGCTCGCGGGCCAGGATCAGCGCGGTGACCCACCAGGGCAGGTCCCCGAGGACCGAGAGGCCGATCAGGGCGGAGCCCATGATGGCCTTGTCGGCGATCGGGTCGGCGATCTTGCCGAAGTCGGTGACCAGGCCCTTGCGACGGGCCAGCTCGCCGTCGAACACGTCGGTGATCATCGCGACCGCGAAGGCCGCCCAGGCCACCGCCCGCCACTTGGGGTCGTGCCCGCCGTCCGCGAACAGCAGCAGCACGAAGACCGGCACGATCGCCAGCCGGAGCATGGTCAGCACGTTCGCGATGTTCCACAGCGAGGGCACGGGCGGGGCGGAGCCGGCCGGCTTGGCCGGGGCGGCGCCCGCCCCTCTGCTCATGCGCCGGCTCCGGCGAGCACCTCGGCGACCAGGTCCACGCCCTCGGTGCCGACCACGGTCGCGCGGTAGTACTCGCCCACCTTGGCGTCGTCGGCGCCCAGCAGGGTGGTCAGACCGTCCGTCTCCGGCGCCTGGTGGGCCGAGCGGCCCTCCACCACGCCGTCCTCGACCGACTCGACCAGCACCTCGACCTCGGTGCCGATCCGCTGCTCGGCCCGCTGGGCGGTCATCTCCTCGGCCAGCTTGGTGAGCCGGGCCACCCGCTCGGCGACCAGGTCCTCGGGCAGCTTGCCGTCGAAGGTGGCCGCCTCGGTGCCGTCCTCGTCCGAGTAGCCGAAGACGCCGATCGCGTCCAGGCCGGCCTCGGTGACGAAGCGCTCCAGCTCGGCGAAGTCCTCCTCGGTCTCGCCGGGGAAGCCGACGATGAAGTTGGACCGGGCTCCGGCCTGCGGCGCCTTGGAGCGGATGGTGGAGAGCAGCTGGAGGAACTGCTCGGTGTTGCCGAAGCGGCGCATCTTCCGCAGCACCGCCGGGGCGGAGTGCTGGAAGGAGAGGTCGAAGTACGGGACCACGCCCGGGGTGGAGGTCATCACGTCGATCAGGCCGGGGCGCATCTCGGCGGGCTGCAGGTAGGAGACCCGGACCCGGCGCAGGCCCTCGACGGCCGCGATCTCGGTGAGCAGGGTCTCCAGCAGGCGGATGTCGCCCAGGTCCTTGCCGTAGGAGGTGTTGTTCTCGCTGACCAGGACGGCCTCGGTGACGCCCTGGCCGGCCAGCCAGACCGCCTCGTTCAGCACGTCGGAGGGGCGGCGGGAGATGAAGGAGCCGCGGAAGGCCGGGATGGCGCAGAACGAGCAGCGGCGGTCGCAGCCGGAGGCCAGCTTGACCGAGGCGACCGGGTTGGAGTCCAGGCGCTTGCGCAGGGTGCGCGGGCCGGAGGCCGGGGCCACGCCCTCGGGGAGGTCCTCGGGGGCGCCGTGGCCGGGCAGGGCCACCTCGGCGGCGGCCGCCTGGCGCTCGACCGGAGTGAGCGGGAGGAGGGTGCGGCGGTCGCGCGGCTTGTGGGCCTCCACGTGGCCGCCGGCCAGGATGGTCTGCAGGCGGCTGGAGATGTCGGTGTAGTCGTCGAAGCCGAGCACGCCGTCGGCCTCGGGGAGGGCGTCGGCCAGCTCCTTGCCGTAGCGCTCGGCCATGCAGCCGACCGCGACCACGGCCTGGGTCCGGCCGTGACCCTTGAGGTCGTTGGCCTCCAGCAGGGCGTCGACGGAGTCCTTCTTGGCGGCCTCCACGAAGCCGCAGGTGTTGACCACGGCGACATCGGCGTCGGAAGCGTCGTCGACCAGCTGCCAGCCGTCGGCCTCCAGTCGCCCGGCGAGTTCCTCGGAGTCCACCTCGTTGCGGGCGCATCCGAGCGTGACAAGGGCGACAGTACGGCGTTCAGGCATAGGGACAAGGTTAACGCGCGGCCCCCGGTGCCGTTCGCCCCGGAGGCCGCGTCGTGGGAACCGGCGTCCGGATCACCCGGCCTGCGGGTCGCCCGGGGTGTAGGTCAGGTGCTTGACCTGGCCTTCCGCACCGGCCGGGCCGAGGTCCTTGCCGTTGACGTACAGGTGCACGGCCCCTGCGTTGCCGATCACCAGCTTGATCTGCTTGGGATCGGTGAAGGTCTGCGAGCTGCTCTGCTCCAGGTTGTTCTGGAACAGCGACTTGCCCTTGCCGTCCAGCGCCGAGACCCAGCTCGTCCCGGACTCGGCGACCAGCTTGACCGTCACCCTGTCGGCCGGGGCGGCGGCGATCGCCTCCGCACTGGGCGCCGGGGCCGGGGGCTGCACGCTGGCGGTGGGCGAGGCGGGGGCGGTGGCGGAGAGCGGAGCGCTGGCCTCGCCGACGGCGGCCGGGGTGCGGTCGCCGGAGAACAGGTTGAAGCCGATCAGCCCGACCACCACGAAGATCGCGGCCACCATGGCGGCGGTCCAGTTCGGCCGCCGGTGGTCGGTGACCTTGATCGGGCCGGCGTCCGGCAGCGGGAGCGGGCGCTTGGCGGACGGGGCGCCGCCGTTCGCGGCGTCGTACGCGGCCACCAGGGCCTCGCCGTCCACCCCGACCGTCTTGGCGATGGCCCGGATGTGCCCGCGGGCGTAGACGTCGCCGCCGCAGCGGGAGAAGTCCTCGTCCTCGATGGCGTGCAGGATCGGCACCCGGACCCGGGTGTCGGCGCTGACCTGATCGACCGTCAGCCCCGCCTGCCGTCGGGCGTCCGAGAGCACCCGGCCGATCGCCACCGGCGGGGCGGCGGGGACGGCGGGCTCCGGCACGGCTGAGGGGTCGGAGGACCGGTGCGAGGACTTGCCGATGGTCACTGAGCGCGCCTTTCGAGCGTTGGCCACCTGCTGAGAGAACAGTCTAGGGGCGGGCCCGGAGGCTTTCTCAAGCGGAGTGGGCCCGAACGTGCGGTGCCCGGGCGCCGGGCTGACGGCGGGTCAGCCCGGCCCCGACGGCTGCACGGTGGGACGTACCCGGACGGCGCACGGTTCCCCTCCTCCGATCGGGTGAGGAGTCGGTGAATTCACCGTGACGTCAGCTGCGCAAGGTGATCAGCACCGCGTCCAGCTCGTCCGGCTTGATCAGGACGTCGCGGGCCTTGGAGCCCTCGCTGGGGCCGACGATGCCGCGGGACTCCATCAGGTCCATCAGCCGGCCCGCCTTGGCGAAGCCGACCCGGAGCTTGCGCTGGAGCATCGAGGTGGAGCCGAACTGGGTGGAGACCACCAGCTCGGCCGCCTGGATCAGCAGGTCCAGGTCGTCGCCGATCTCCTCGTCGATCTCCTTCTTGGGGCCGCCGCCGACCACCACGTCCTCGCGGTAACGGGCCGTCAGCTGGTCCTTGCAGTGCTGCACCACCTTGGCGATCTCCGCCTCGGTGACGAAGGCGCCCTGCATCCGGACCGGCTTGGAGGCGCCCATCGGCAGGAAGAGCGCGTCGCCCTTGCCGATCAGCTTCTCCGCACCGGGCTGGTCCAGGATGACCCGGGAGTCGGCCATCGCCGAGGTGGCGAAGGCCAGCCGGGACGGCACGTTGGCCTTGATCAGGCCGGTCACCACGTCCACCGAGGGCCGCTGGGTGGCCAGCACCAGGTGGATGCCGGCCGCGCGGGCCAGCTGGGTGATCCGGACCACCGAGTCCTCGACGTCGCGCGGGGCGACCATCATCAGGTCGGCCAGCTCGTCGACGATCACCAGCAGGTACGGATAGGGCGTCAGCTCCCGCTCGCTGCCCAGCGGGGGCTTCAGCGTCCCGCTGCGCACCGCGGCGTTGAAGTCGTCCACGTGCCGGAAGCCGAAGGCCGCCAGGTCGTCGTAGCGCATGTCCATCTCGCGCACGACCCACTGCAGCGCCTCGGCCGCCTTCTTCGGGTTGGTGATGATCGGGGTGATCAGGTGCGGGATGCCCTCGTACGCGGTCAGCTCGACCCGCTTGGGGTCGACCAGCACCATCCGCACCTCGTCCGGCGTGGCCCGCACCAGCACCGAGGTGATCAGGCAGTTGATGCAGGAGGACTTGCCCGCGCCGGTGGCGCCGGCCACCAGCACGTGCGGCATCTTCGCGAGGTTGGCCATCACGGTGTGGCCCTCGACGTCCTTGCCCATGCCGACCACCATCGGGTGGGTGTCCTCGGCGGCCGTGCGCGAGCGCAGCAGGTCCCCCAGGGTCACCATCTCGCGGTCCCGGTTGGGGATCTCCACGCCGACCGCGGACTTGCCCGGGATGGGCGAGATGATCCGCACGTCCGGGGTGGCCACCGCGTAGGCGATGTTCTTCGCCAGGGCGGTGATCCGCTCGACCTTCACCGCGGGGCCGAGCTCCACCTCGTAGCGGGTGACCGTCGGGCCGCGGGTGAAGCCGGTCACCCGGGCGTCCACCTTGAACTCGGTCATCACCCCGGTGAGCTGGGCCACCACCTCGTCGTTGAGCGCGCTGCGGGCCTTGGCCGGGCCGCCGCGCTCCAGCAGCTCCAGGGAGGGCAGCGCGTAGCTGATGTCCCCGGAGAGCTGGAGCTGCTCCATCCGGGCCGGGGCGGGTGAGTGGCCGTCAGGAGCGTCCGAGGCGCGGGCGGCCGGGACCCCGGGCTCCTCGGGCGGGGCGGTGTGGTCCTTGACCTGGTGCAGCATGCTGGCCACCGCCGGGGAGGCGGGCACGCCGTAGGTCAGGGCGCCGTCCAGGTCGGCGGCCACGCCGGCGGCGATGTCCCGGGTCTGGAACGGGTCCGGGACCGCGGCCTGGTGCTCGGGCTCGTCCAGCCGCTTGCGACGGCGCCGGCGGCGGGCGCCCACCTCGTCCCCGGCGTCCTCGACCGTGAACGGCATCGCGTCCGGGTCGGCGTCCTCCGGCGGGGCGGTGGAGTACTCGCGGTCCGGCGCGGCCTCGTCCTCCGGCAGCTCGGCCGGCTCCACCACGCCAAGCTTCTCGCCCAGCAGGCGCAGCCGCTCGGGGATCCGGTTGACCGGCGTGGCGGTCACCACCAGCAGCCCGAAGAAGCTCAGCAGGAGCAGCAGCGGCACCGCGAGCAGCGGCCCGGCCGCGGCCATCAGCGGCGTCGAGGAGGCCCAGCCGAGGATCCCGCCGGCGGCCCTGATCTTCGACGCCCCGCTGCCCATCGCCGGTGCCCCGCAGCCGATGTGCACCAGCCCGAGGACGCCCAGCGCCAGGGCGCTCAGGCCGACCGCGACCCGGCCGTTGGCGTCCTGGTCCGGCCCGCCGGGGTGGCGCATCAGGCGGACCGAGACGGCGAGGAGCAGGAACGGGACCAGCACGTCGAGGCGGCCGAAGAGCCCGGAGACGACGGCGGTCGCCGCCTCCCCGAGCCACCCCTGCGGGCTGAACCACGTCCCGGCCGCGGTCACCAGCGCGAGGGCCAGCAGGAGCAGCGCGACGCCGTCCTTGCGGTGCGCCGGGTCCAGGTTCTTCGCACCGTCGCCGAAGCCGCGGAAGACGGCCCCCACGGCGTGCGCGAGGCCCAGCCAGACGGCGCGGACGGCGCGGAAGAGTATCGGGCGGCGCGCGGGGGCCTGCGGGGGCGCGGGGCGGCTCGCGGCCGCCTTCTTGGCGGGCGCCTTCTTCGCCGCCGCGGCCTTCTTCGCGGGAGCCGCGGCCTTCTTCGCCGGTGCCTTCTTGGCCGGCCCGGACTTCGGGTTGCGCGCTGCCGCGCCGGGCGTACGTGTGGCCATGGGACAGCAGCCTACCGGCGCACCGAGGCACTGGACACGTGCTCGAGCCACCGTGTCGCACCGTCAGATCGCGGGCACGGCCGGGCCGGTGGCCGCGGTGCGAGGAACGTACGTGGTGATGCCGGGGGCGCGAGGAACTGCGCGAGGCGGGAGGCCACGAACGGCAACTGAACCACCGTCAGCCAGTTGCAGGTGCTGCCTTTCCACAGCGCGCAGTTCCCCGCGCCCCCGGCATGACCTAGTTCGAACCGGGGCGCAGCGCGTCGAGGGCCTTGCGCAGGCCGGCGAGCTTGCGTTCCAGGTGGGCGGCGGTGGCGGCGGCCGTGGTGTCGGAGGAGTCGCCGAGCTGCTTGCCGAGGGCCTCGGCCTGCTCCTCGACGGCGGCCAGGCGGGCGGAGAGCTCGCCGAGCACGGTGGCCTCGCCCTGCTCGACCTGCAGGCGCAGCAGCGCGGCCTGCTCCTTGAGCTGACAGTTCTTCACGTACAGGTCGACGAAGACCGAGACCTTGGCGCGCAGCACCCACGGGTCGAAGGGCTTGGAGATGTAGTCGACCGCGCCGGCCGCGTAGCCGCGGAAGGTGTGGTGCGGCCCGTGGTTGATCGCGGTCAGGAAGATGATCGGGATGTCCCGCGTCCGCTCCCGCCGCTTGATGTGGGAGGCGGTCTCGAAGCCGTCCATGCCGGGCATCTGGACGTCCAGCAGGATGACCGCGAAGTCGTCGGTGAGCAGCGCCTTGAGCGCCTCCTCGCCCGACGCGGCGCGGACCAGCGTCTGGTCCAGCGCGGAGAGGATGGCCTCCAGGGCCAGCAGGTTCTCCGGCCGGTCGTCGACCAGGAGGATCTTCGCCTTCTGCACCACGACCCGCCCTCCTGCCGCTTGTCTGCCGATCGCGGCCGTCTTGGTACCGCTCATCACCGCACCGGTCATGCTAGCCGCACCCCCTCGCCCGCCAGGCCGCTCCGAGCGATCCGGCACCGTGGCAGTGCCGAATCCCACAGCGGAGCAGGGCGGAGCCTGAGCACCACGTCACCATTCGGTCACTGTTCGCAACGATGCGCGACCTTACCCCGTTCCCGGCCGGACCCGCCAGTGCGGTGGGAGAGCGCGCCCCCGGCGGTTACTTGCCCGTGGCGGAAGAGAGCCAGTGGCGCATCACCGCCAACAGGTGGTCGGCCTCCACCGGCTTGGTCACGTGGTCGGTGGCGCCGGCCGCGAGGCTCTTCTCCTTGTCGCCCTTCATCGCCTTGGCGGTCAGCGCGATGATCGGCAGCCCGGCGAACTGCGGCATCCGCCGGATCGCCTCGGTGGTCGCGTAACCGTCCATCTCCGGCATCATGATGTCCATCAGCACCAGGGCCACGTCCTCGTGCTGCTCCAGCACCTCGATGCCCTCGCGGCCGTTCTCCGCGTACAGCACGGTCAGGCCGTACTGCTCCAGCACGCTGGTGAGCGCGAAGACGTTGCGGATGTCGTCGTCGACGATCAGCACCTGCTCGCCGGCGAAGCGGCCGGCGAACTGCGCGGGCACCGACACGGCCGGCTCCTGACGGACCGTCGGGGCGTCCTCGGCGGCCGCGCGGCGGCGTTCGGCGGCGCCCCGGCGGCGCACCTCGGCCAGTTCGCGGACCTCCTGGGCCCAGTGCTCGGCCGGGTTCTCGTTGACCGGGACGGGCGTGCCGACCGGGGTGACGGCGATGGTGGCCCGGATCGGGCCGGGCAGGGCGAGGCGCTCCTGGCCGGGGAGTTCGGGGGCCTCGCTGCGCAGCGGCAGGTAGAGGGTGAAGGTGGAGCCGGTGCCGAGCTCGCTCTCGGCGTGGATCTCGCCGCCGAGCAGGCGGGCGATCTCGCGGCTGATGGAGAGTCCGAGGCCGGTGCCGGCGTACTTGCGGCTGATGCCGCCGTCGGCCTGCTTGAAGGCCTCGAAGATCTCCCGGAGCTTGTTGCGCGGGATGCCGATGCCGGTGTCGGAGACCGAGAAGGCGATCAGCGGCTCGTCGGCGTCGCCGATCACGCCGTTCTCCAGCAGCTGCTCGCGGACGTGCTGCGGGACGTCGCGCTCCTCGGCCTTGCGGATGCGCAGTTCGACGGCGCCGCTGTCGGTGAACTTGACCGCGTTGGAGAGCAGGTTGCGCAGCACCTGCTGGAGGCGCTGCTCGTCGGTGTGCAGGGTGACCGGGAGGTCGGGCGAGACCACCACCGCGAAGTCCAGGTTCTTGTCCAGGGTCAGCGGGCGGAAGGCGGCCTCGACGTAGTCGACCAGCTGGACCAGGGCGATCTTGGCCGGGCGGACGTCCATCTTGCCGGCCTCGACCTTGGAGAGGTCGAGGATGTCGTTGATCAGCTGGAGCAGGTCGGAGCCCGCGCCGTGGATGGTCTCGGCGAACTCGACCTGCTTGGGCGAGAGGTTGCCCTCGTTGTTGTCGGAGAGCAGCTTGGCCAGGATCAGCAGCGAGTTGAGCGGGGTGCGCAGCTCGTGCGACATGTTGGCGAGGAACTCGCTCTTGTAGCGCGAGGCCAGCGCGAGCTGCTCGGCGCGCTCCTCCAGGATCTGCCGGGCCTCCTCGATCTCGCTGTTCTTGATCTCGATGTCGCGGTTCTGCTGGGCGAGCTGCTCGGCCTTCTCCTGGAGCTCCTCGTTGGTGCGCTCCAGTTCCTCCTGGCGGGCCTCCAACTCGGCGGATCGCATGGAGAGTTCGGCGGTCAGGCGCTGGGACTCCAGCAGCAGGCCCTCGGTCTTGGTGTTGACGCTGATGGTGTTGACGGTCACCCCGATCAGATCGGCGATCTGCTCCAGGAAGTCGAGCGCCACCGTGGTGAAGGAGGAGAAGGTGGCCAGCTCGATCACGCCGAGCAGCCGGCCCTCGAACATCACCGGGAGCACCACCACGTGCGCCGGGCTGGCCTCGCCGAGGCCGGAGGCGATCTTGAGGTAGCCGGGCGGGGTCTCCTTGAGGATGATCGAGCGCTTCTCCACCGCGGCCTGGCCGATCAGGCCCTCGCCGGGCCGGAAGGTGGTCGGCATCGAGCGGCGCTGGTAGCCGTAGGAGCCGATCAGGCGCAGCACGGTGTCGTTCTCGTCGTCGTCCTCGGCGATCAACTCGGCGTTGCGGCCCGCCGGTTGGGCCAGGAAGAAGGCGCCGTGCTGGGCCGAGACGGTCATCGTCAGCTCGGTCATGATGAGCGAGGCGACGGCTTCGAGGTCACGGCGGCCCTGCAGCAGACCGGAGATCCGGGCCAGGTTGGTCTTCAGCCAGTCCTGCTCCTGGTTGGTCCGGGTGGTCTCGCGCAGGTTGCCGATCATCTGGTTGATGTTGTCCTTGAGCTCGTCGAGCTCACCGGAGGCGTCCACGTCGATCCGCAGGGAGAGGTCGCCGCGGGTCACCGCGGTGGCGACCTGGGCGATGGCGCGCACCTGCCGGGTCAGGTTGTTGGCGAGTTCGTTCACCGACTCGGTCAGGTCCTGCCAGGTGCCGTCCACGCCCGGTACGCGGGCCTGGCCGCCGAGGCGGCCGTCGGTGCCCACCTCGCGGGCGACGCGGGTGACCTCGTCGGCGAAGCCGGAGAGCTGGTCGACCATGGTGTTGATGCTGGTCTTGAGCTCCAGGATCTCGCCCCGGGCGTCCACGTCGATCTTCTGCGAGAGGTCACCGCGGGCGGTGGCGGTGATGACCAGGGCGATGTTGCGGACCTGGCCGGTCAGGTTGTTGGCCATCAGGTTGACGTTGTCGGTCAGGTCCTTCCAGATCCCGGCGACGCCGGGCACGCCGGCCTGGCCGCCCAGGATGCCGTCGGTGCCGACCTCGCGGGCCACCCGGGTCACCTCGACGGCGAAGGCCGACAGCTGGTCGACCATCGTGTTCAGGGTGCCGGCCAGCGCCGCGACCTCGCCCTGGGCCTCGATGGTGATCTTCTTGGAGAGGTCACCGCGGGCCACCGCGGTGGCGACCTCGGCGATGTTGCGCACCTGCGAGGTCAGGTTGGAGGCCATGAAGTTCACGTTGTCGGTCAGGTCCCGCCAGATGCCGGAGACGCCGGAGACCCGGGCCTGACCGCCGAGGATCCCCTCGGTGCCGACCTCGCGGGCCACCCGGGTCACCTCGTCCGCGAAGGCGGACAGCTGGTCGACCATGGTGTTGACGGTGAGCACCAGCTCGCGGATCTCGCCGCGGGCGTCGACGGTGATCTTCTTGGAGACGTCGCCGCGCGCCACCGCCGTGGTGACCTCGGCGATGTTGCGGACCTGGCTGGTCAGGTTGTTGGCCATCAGGTTCACGCTGTTGGTGAGGTCCTTCCAGGTGCCCGAGACCCCGGGCACGCTGGCCTGGCCGCCGAGGATGCCCTCGGTGCCGACGTCCCGGGCGACCCGGGTGACCTCGTCGGCGAAGGCGCCGAGCTGGTCGACCATCGTGTTGATGGTGTTCTTCAGCTCCAGGATCTCGCCGCGCGCGTCCACCTGGATCTTCTGCGAGAGGTCGCCCTTGGCGACCGCGGTGGTCACCTGGGCGATGTTGCGCACCTGGGAGGTGAGGTTGTTGGCCATCGAGTTGACGTTCTCGGTCAGGTCCTTCCAGACCCCGGCCACGCCGGGGACCTGCGCCTGACCGCCCAGGATGCCCTCGGTGCCCACCGCGCGCGCCACCCTGGTCACCTGCTCGGCGAAGCCGGAGAGCTGGTCGACCATCGTGTTGATGGTGTTCTTCAACTCGAGGATCTCGCCGCGCGCGTCGACCTCGATCTTGCGGGACAGGTCGCCCTTGGCGACCGCGGTGGTCACCTCGGCGATGTTGCGCACCTGGTCGGTCAGGTTGTTGGCCATGAAGTTCACCGAGTCGGTGAGGTCGCGCCAGACACCGGCCACGCCCGGCACCTGGGCCTGGCCGCCGAGCCGGCCCTCGGTGCCCACGTCGCGGGCCACCCTGGTGACCTGCGCGGCGAAGGAGTTGAGCTGGTCCACCATGGTGTTCACGGTGTTCTTCAGCTCCAGCATCTCGCCGGCCACGTCCACCGTGACCTTGTGCGAGAGGTCGCCCTTGGCGACCGCGGTGGTCACCTCGGCGATGTTGCGGACCTGGGCGGTGAGGCGGCCGGCCATGGTGTTGACCGAGTCCGCCAGGTCCTTCCAACTCCCGGACATGCCGCGGACCCTGGCCTGGCCGCCGAGCTTGCCCTCGGTGCCCACCTCGACCGCGACCCTGGTCACCTCGGCGGTGAACTCGCCGAGCTGGTCCACCAGTCCGTTCACCGTCCGGCCGACCTTGAGGAACTCCCCGCGCAGCGGGTGGCTGGCCCCGTTGGTGTGGATCGAGCGCAGCTCCATCCGCTGGTCCAGGTCACCCTCGGAGATGGAGGTGAGCACCCGGCCGACCTCGGCCATCGGGCGGGCCAGGTCGTCGATCAGCGCGTTGCAGTTGTCGACCGCCGCCATCCAGGCGCCCTCGCCGACCCCGCTCTCCAGCCGCTCGGACAGCCTGCCCTCGCGGCCCACCGCCCGGCGGACCCGGGCCAGTTCGCCGGTCAGGTGCTGGTTGCGCTCGGCCACCTCGTTGAAGACCGCGGCGATCTCGGCCAGCGGGCCGTCGCCGGGCACGGTGAGGCGGCGGCGGAAGTTGCCGTCGCGCATCGCGGTGAGCGCGGCCAGCAGCTTGCGCAGGTCGGCCGGCTCGGCCCCCCGGTTGTGGTTCGGGCGCCTCCCGGGCACAGGGCGGGATGCCGGACGGCCACCGCTGCGGCCGGCGGCCGGGGTGGTGCCGGGTACGTCCTTGGTGGCCGAACTCACGTCGAGGTCCTCCCGCATCGTGACCGTCTCCGCGCCACCCCCCTTCCGGGGCGGCCACCGGCCCGCCGCACTCGGGGCGGACGCCGGCGCACCTCGACCGTAACCTGACGGCCGGGTGCTGCGGACCCCCCAGTCTGGCAGCACCGCCGCCGAGTGTCCGTACCGTTGCACAGGGTCTGCACCGAGGTGGTGCAAACCGGCCGCCTAAATCACCCTCTGGTGCTTCTTTCCGCGCCCGGGCCCCACACAGTGCCCACCGGTAAGTAGGGTGGGACGCTGCACCGGTCCCGGCTCCGCCCGAAGACGGGGACGGACCTGGCAGTCGGAGCTGATGGGAGACGTGGCACGTGGTCACCGCGCGCGCAGCCGCCGCCTTCGAGCCGGAGGGCCGCTCGGCCGGTGCCGCACGCGGTTTCGTCCGGGACGCCCTGCTCGGCTGGGGCCTGCCCGAGGTGGTCGACGACGCCGTGGTGCTGGTCTCCGAACTGGTCACCAACGCGGTGGTGCACGCCGGGACGGCCGCCGACGTGGCCGTGCTGCGCGAGGAGGAGACCGTCCGGATCGAGGTGACGGACCGTCACCCGGAGCGCGGCCTGCCCGCCTTCGCCAACGTCCCCGCGCACGGCTCCGAGCACTTCGGCGACCCGGACGGCGAGGGCGGCCGCGGCCTGCTGATGTGCTCCGCCATCTCCACCTGCTGGGGCGTCGAGTACTCGGCCGGGCGCAAGACCGTGTGGTTCCGCCTCGCGCTGCCCGAGCACCACGTCGGCACCCGCTTCGCGCTGCCCAGTCTGCCCGGCGGCGAACTGCCCGACACCGACGGCCCGGTGCTGGTCGGCGTGGTGCGGATCGACGAGCAGGGCGCCGTCCGCTCCTGCAACCCGGACGCCGAGCTGCTGCTGCGCCTGCCCGCCGACCAGCTGCTCGGCCGCGCCTGGGCCGAGCTGGTCGACTGGCCCGCGCCGGGCCTCGGCCTCGCCGAGACGCTCCGGCTGGCCCGCTGGGAGGGCGGCTTCAGCCTCCTCGCCGACGGGGCCGAGCTCTACGCCGTCCAGGTCCGGGTCCGCGACACCCACGGGGAGCCCTCCACCCTCGCCCTGCTGGTCCGCGAAGCCGACCGCGCGGTGCTGCGCTCACCCGTCACCGCCGTCGACGCCCCCGCCGGCGCCGAGCCGCTGGACCTGCTGGTCGGCCACCTCGGCCCGGACGACCTGGGCGGGCTGCTCCAGCGCATCGTCGAGCGGGCCCGGGACCTGCTGGACGCGGACGCCGCGTACCTGCTGCTGACCACCGACGACGAGACCGAGTTCGAGCTGCGCGCGGCCACCGGCCTGCCCGGCGGCCTGCGCCGGCACGCCCCGATCCCGGTGGAGTCCGGGGCCGGCCGGTACGACTCGGCCCGGCTGCCCGCCGTCCACGAGGACCTCGCGGTGCGCCCCAACGTCGTTCCGCTGCTGGCCGGTTCGGGCCTGCGCTCGCTGATCACCGTCCCGCTCAAGGTGGACGGCCGGCTGACCGGCTCGCTCGGCGTGGCCGCCACCGCCGCCGGCCGGTACGACAACGAGGACGCGCTGCGCCTGCAGTTCGCCGCCGACCGGGTCGCGCTCGCGCTGGAGAGCGCCCGGCTGACCGAGCTGGAGCGGCTGCGCCGGGGCTCGCTCTCCTTCCTGGTGGAGGCCTCCGACCTGCTCGCCGGCACCCTCGAACTCGGCCAGACCCTGGCCCTGATGGCGCAGATGGCGGTCCCCACGCTGGCCTCCTGGTGCGCCGTCTACACCAGCGCCGACGCCGGTGCCGACCTCGCCTTCGTGCTGCACCAGGACGAGGACCGGATCGACCGGCTGCGCGACCTGCTCGACAAGACGCCTCCGCCGGACGCCGCCCGGGACTCCGGGGTGACCTTCTGGTCCGCGCCCGCCGAGACCGCCCGGCAGGCCGGGCTGACGGACAGTCCGGAGCTGGCCGGGCTGCTCGGCGAGACCGTGGTGCTCCCGCTGGTGGCCCGCAACCGGGTGATCGGCCTGCTGGTGCTCGGCGTCTCCACCGGCCAGCGGTTCCGCCAGGAGATGCTGGAGCTGGCCGAGGACCTGTCCCGCCGGGCGGCCCTGGCACTGGACAACTCCCGGCTCTACTCCGAGCGCACCGCCACCAGCCAGGCCTTCCAACGCGCCCTGCTGCCACCCGAGTTGCCCACCATCCCGGGACTGGAGGTGGAGGTCTTCTACCAGGCCGCCGGAGAGGGCAACGAGGTCGGCGGCGACTTCTACGACATCTTCCCGATCCGCGAGGGCACCTACGGCTTCGCGATCGGCGACGTCTGCGGCACCGGCCCCGAGGCCGCCGCCGTCACCGGCCTGGCCCGGCACGCCCTGCGCCTGCTGGCCCGCGAGGGCCTCGACGGCCCGCAGCTGCTCTCCCGCCTCAACAGCGCCATCCTCGACGAGGGCAGCCGCTCGCGCTTCCTCACCCTGCTCTACGGCGAGCTGACCCCGCGCCAGGACGGCTGCACCGAGCTGTCCCTGGTCTGCGCCGGGCACCCGCTGCCGCTGCGCCTGCGCACCGACGGGCAGGTCAGTCCGGCCGCCACCCCGCAGCCGCTGCTCGGCGTGCTGGAGGAGCTGGAGCTGACCGCCGAGCAGGTGGTGCTGGAGCCCGGCGAGGTGCTGCTCTGCGTCACCGACGGCGTGACCGAACGCCGGGAGGGGCAGCGGATGCTGGGCGACGACGGCCTGGCCGCCGTGCTCACCGGCTGCACCGGGCTGACCGCCGGAGCGGTGGCCGCCCGGGTGCAGCGGGCGGTGGAGCGCTTCGCCCCCGAGCCGCCCTCGGACGACATGGCCATCCTCACCCTGCGCGTCCCGGAGCAGCGCACGAGCTGATCACGCTCGGACCGGAAACGGTCAAGGGTCGCCGCCCGACAGCTGACGACCCGACAAATTGTGGGATTCACAAGGGTACAAGCCGGTACCGGGTGGGTACACAGATCTCACCGGGGAAGACCCCGGTAGGGGACTCGCCGGCAGCTCCGACCTGCCGGTTCATCACTTCGCCGCCGCCGCCCGCACCGTGGGACAGCCCTGTCCCGTGCGCTCCCCGGCCCCGGCACGCGCACCCACTCCACGCACAGCTCCCTGCCGCCCTGAAGCGGCACGCCATGAGTGAAAGGAGCCTCCGGTGAGCAACGAAGCCTCCGGGGCGAACACCCGTTCCGCCGACGCCGGCAACCTCGGTTACCTGGCCCTCGGTCTGACCCTCCTCGCCTACGGGCTGCTCGGCACCGGCATCCTCTCCGGCGCGGGCGTCAAGGACGCCGCCGGACTGGCCCACCTGGTCGGCGGCCTCACCCTGTTCGTCGCCGGCCTCTGGCAGCTGCGCAGCGGCGACGGCTTCACCGGCACCGCCTTCACCTCCCTCGGCGCCTTCTGGGCCGTCTGGTCAGCGGGCGGCGGCGCGAGCAAGAACGCCACCGGCCTCTTCCTGCTGCTCTGGGCCCTGCTCGTGCTCAGCCTGGCGCTGGCCGCCTGGGGTTCGGGCCTGCTGGGGCGCGTCCTCTGGGGCCTGTTCTTCCTCTCCCTGGTGCTCAGCGCGCTCGGCGTGCTGAACGGCAGCAGCGGCCTCGGCAAGGCCGGTGCCTGGCTGGCGGCCGTCGCGGGCCTCGCGGCCTGGTACTCGGCCACCGCCGCCCTCGCCGAGAGCGGCTGGGGCCGGGCGCTCCTCCCCACCAAGTGACCCACCCCACTGGGTAGTCCGGGTCCTGCGGGCGCCCCACCGCCCGCAGGACCCACACCGCCCCCATCGAAGCCGGGCCACCCCACCACGGGGTGGTCCGGCTCCGTTTCACCCTCCTGAGGCCGGTCCGCGGAACCGCGGGCAACGGTTCGGCCCCCTCCCGGGCTCTGGGAGGGTGAGGAGGTGCTCATGAGAGAACCGGAGAACCGACGGGACGCCGAGTTCCGGTCGTTCATCGCCACGGCCTGGCCCCGGCTGCTGCGGACCGCGTTCCTGCTGTCCGGCGAGCAGCACGCGGGCGAGGACCTGGTCCAGCAGACCCTGGAGCGCGCGTACGTCGCCTGGCCCAAGGTCAGCCGCGCCGACGACCCGTACGCCTACGTCCGCCGCATCCTGGTCAACGAGCACGCCCGGCGCTTCCGCCGCCGGCTGTCCGAACGGTTGGTCACCAGCGTGCCCGAGACCGCCGCGCCCGACGGCTACGGGCGGCTCGACGAGCGCGCGGCGCTTCTCACCGCCCTGGCGGCCCTGCCGCCGCGCCAGCGCCAGGCCGTGGTGCTGCGGTACTGGGAGGACCTGAGCGAGGGTCAGGCCGCGCTCGCCATGGGCTGCTCGGTGGGCACGGTGAAGAGCCAGGCCTCGAAGGGCATCGCCCGGCTGCGCACCGCCTCCGTCCGATAGGTGCCGGTGGCCCAGAGCGGGACCCCGTCGGCGTCGTACAGCACCACGTTCCCATCGTTCTGCAGCACCAGCGCCGCACCCGGGTGGCCCCAGGTGGCGGTGGACCACACGGCGTGGCCGTCGGCGGCCTGGATCACCAGGTTGCCGTCCGGCTGCAGGACGGCCCGGCCCCCCGGGTTGCCCCAGGTGCGGGCGGACCAGACGGGGGCCGTGCCGCCGCCGACCCGCAGGACCAGGTTGCCGTCGTCCTGCATGGTGAGGACGACCGGATTCGGCGGGCCCATCACGTGGTGGGTGACCGATTCGCCGGCGCGCAGCACCCAGCCGGAGGTGAGTGCGGTGCCCAGCCGGACGCCGGCCTGGTTGCTGGTGCCCGACTCCCAGTAGACGAGGTCGTCCGTGCCGTACACGACGAGGTTGAGGTCGTCCTGCAGGACGGCGCGGGCGTTGCGCCGGGTCCAGGTGCCGGAGGCCCAGAGGGGGCGGCCGTCGGCGGCCTTGACCAGCAGGTTGCCGTCCGACTGCATGGTGACCGTGGCGCCCGCGTTGCCCCAGGTCTTGCTCGACCAGCGGGCGTTGCCGGTGGCCTTGGAGTACAGCACCAGGTTCCCGTCCGGCTGCATCACCAGCCGGCCCGCCTTCGACTCCACCGTCTCGCCCGACCGCACCGTCCGGCCCGAGGGGATCACGGTGCCGCGGGTGTCCACGCCGTCGAAGCGGGTGTTGGTCAGCCAGAGCCGCCGGCCGTCGGCGTCGTACATCGTCAGGTTGCCGTTCCACTCGAGCAGCAGCCGGGGGCTCGCGGCGCCCCAGGTCTCGCTCGACCAGAGCGGCGCGCCGGCCGCGTCGCGGATCACCAGGTTGCCGTCCGCCTGGAGGGTGGCGACCGCACCGGGGTGGCCCTCGGTGCCCGAGGTCCAGAGCACCTTGGCGGACTGACGGTCGGTCAGCACCAGGTTGCCGTCCGCGCCCATGGCCAGGGCGGTCCGGTCGACGGTGAACTGCTCGCCGGCCTTCAGCGAACGCCCCGCCAGGAACACGGCCCCGGCGGTCTCGTGGGCCGGGTCGTACGTCCGGGTCGACCAGAGCGCGGTGCCCTGGCCGTTGCGGAGCACCACGTTGCAGTCGTCCTGCACGGTCAGCACACTGCCCGATCCGCCGGCGGACACCCCCTGGGGCGACCAGTAGACCTGGCCGTCGGGGCTGCGCAGGGTGAGGACGCCGTCCGACCGGACGGCCATCCGCCCGCCGGCGTGGCCCGGGGTGTTGCTGGACCAGAGCACCCGGCCGTTGGCCAGCTCGGTGAGCACCAGGCTGCCGCCCGGCTCCACCTTCAGGCTCGCGCAGGCCGAGTAGAGCACGTCCCCGGGCCAGGCCCCGCCGCCCGCGGTGGCCGTGTTGCGGGGGGTGCGGAGGTCACCGAGCGACTCCGCCGCACCGAGCCGGTGCAGGCCGCCGACCGGGGCCGTCCCGCGGCGCACGAAGGTGAGCTCGCTCTGGGTGGACGTGAACTTCGTCAGCGCGCTGGTGAGCAGCTCCGGGTACCCGTCGCCGTCCAGGTCGCCGGGCGAGGAGACGAAGGTCAACTCGTTGTAGTAGTCGGCACCGGGATCGGCGATCCGCGGGACGGTGAGGAAGGTGAACGGGGCGGGCAGCGGCGCGGGCCCGGCGGCCGGGTCGGCGGTCAGCGCGCCCCAGACCTGCCGTGACGAGCCGTCACACGGTGCCGTCCCCGCCGCCGCCTGCGCGGCGAGCGCCGTCAGGCAGCTGCCGTCCGAGGCGGCCAGCCCGCCGTCGGGCCGGGGCTTCCACTGCTGCGCGGGCTCGCCGGTGCAGTCCTCCGCACCGGCCCGGCCGTCCCGCAGGGCCAGGCAGCGGCCCAGCTCCCGGAGCGTGCCGTCGGTCGCGACCCGCCAGCGGGTGACGCCGGATGCGCAGGCCTTCAGCTGTCCGTTGGCGAGGCACTGCTTGGCCCCGGCGGCGTCGCGCTCGGCGGTCTGCAGGGAGAAGAACGACCGCGGTGAGGGCAGGAGCTCCACCGGCAGGCCGTCGGGGCCGAACTCCAGGCGGTACACCGCGGTGGCCGGCTCGAGCTCGGGGCTGCGGGCCCAGAGGGTGGGGAGGCCACCGACCTTGCCCGGAGCCATCAGGGTGACGGAGGTCCAGGTGCCGGTGCCGAGCTGGACGGGGGCGCCGATCACCGCGCCGCCGGCCTTGCCCGGGTAGTACCAGAGCCGGCCGCCCTCGACCGTGACCAGGTCGGGCATCCCGTCCTGGTTGGCGATCCCGTCGGTGGCCACCACCTGGGAGGCCGAGTTCCAGGTCGGGTCGTAGCCCGTGCAGTCGGTGCCAGCCGCGCAAGTGGCCGGCTTGGCCACCTTGACGGCCTTGTCCTTCTTCGTGAAGTACCCCGCCTTGCCACCGGAGTTGGCGTCGTTCGGGTACAGGTACAGCACGTGCCCGTACCGGCTGAACGCGTACAGGTCGTCCGTCCCGGTCCCGGTGGCACTGCCCCGGTGGGTGACCTGGTACTCGCTCCAGATCCCGCTTTCCGGGTTGTCCGCCGAGGTGGCCGCCCGGTACGGCGCTCCGCCGGCCGGCAGCACGGTCAGGTTGTTGCCGGAATTCGTGAGGACGTCGGCCTTGCCGTCGCCCGTCAGGTCGTTGAGCACCCCGGCCGCCGCTCGCGGCGCGGCCGGTCCTTCGGCGTGCGCGGGCACGGCGAGGCCGCCGAGCACCGCCGCCGCCAGTGCGGCCACTGCCGCGAATCGTCTGCCGCCGCCTGCGCGGCGCGGGGCGCGAACGCGCTCCCCCATGTCCCAACCTCCCCGTGGTGCCGGGCACCGAGCACCGGCCGTCCGGCCCGTGAGCACGGGCCGGGGGGGCAGGTTATCGCCCGCCCGTTCGTATCCGCCAGGCGGTATCCGTGCGAACGAGGGCGGCCCCCCGGTCCGTGGAGGACCGGGGGGCCGCCGTGCGGGTGGGACGCCGGGGGAGCCGGGCCGGGAGCTACCGGCTGGTGCCGGTCGCCCAGAGCGGGACGCCGTCGGCGTCGTACAGCACCAGGTTCCCGTCGCCCTGCACCACCAGCACCGAGTACGGGTGGCCCCAGGTGCCGGTGGACCAGAGGCCCCGCCCGTCGGCCGCGTAGACCACCAGGTTGCCGTCCTGCTGGAGGGTGGCCCGGGCACCGGAGTTGCCCCAGGTGCGGGAGGACCAGACCGGGCCCCGGGTACCGGTGCTGAGCACCAGGTTGCCGTCGGACTGCATGGTGAGGGCGGTCCGGCTCATCCACTCGGTGGTCGCCTCACCGCTGCGCAGCACGTAGCCCGCCCGGACCGGGATGCCGCGCGAGACGCCCGCGGTGTTGCCGGTCCCGGAGGCCCAGGCCCCACGACCGTCGGTGGCACGGACCACCAGGTCGAGGTCGTCCTGCACCACCAGCCGGGCGTTGCGCTGGGTCCAGGTGCCGGAGGCCCACAGGGCCCGGCCGTCGGCGGCCTTCACCACCACGTTGCCGTCCGACTGCACGGTGGCCGTGGCGCCGTTGTTGCCCCACGTGCGGGACGACCAGCGGGCGTTGCCGGTGGCCTTGGAGTACAGCACCAGGTTCCCGTCCGGCTGCATCACCAGCCGGGCCGCCGCGGACTCCACCGTCTCGCCCGACCGCACCGTACGGCCCGAGGGGACCACGGTCCCCGGGTAGTTGTTCAGCGCGTCGAACCGGGTGCCGGTGGACCACCGGACCACGCCGTCGACGTCGTACAGCACCAGGTCGCCGTCGGTCTGGACCACCAGGTGCACACCCTCGGCGCCCCAGGTCCCGCTCGACCAGACCGGTGCGCCGGCCGCGTCCCGGATCACCACGTTCCCGTCCGGCTGGACGGTGGCGACCGCACCGGGGCGGCCCTCGGTGCCCGAAGTCCAGAGCACCTTCGCGGACTGACGGTCGGTCAGCACCAGGTTCCCGTCGGCACCCATGGCCAGGGCGGTCCGCTCGGTGGTCAGCTGCTCGCCGGCCTTGAGCGAACGCCCCGCCACCAGCGGCACGCCGCGGGTCTCGTGGGCCGGGTCGTAGGTCCGGGTCGACCACTCCGCCCTGCCCTGCAGGCCGCGGAGCACCACGTTGCAGTCGTCCTGGACCACGAGCGTGTTGGCGGGGGTGGGCGCCGACCAGTAGACGGTGCCGCGGGCGTCCTGGAGCTGGAAGGCGCCCTGCGACGGGAGGACCATCCGCCCGCCGGTGCGTCCCGGGGTGTTGCTGGACCAGAGCACCTTGCCGGTGGCCAGCTCGGTGACCACCAGGCTGCCGGACCGCTCCACCTTCAGGCTCACGCAGGCCGAGTAGTAGACGTCGTACACATCGGGCGCGGTCGGCCAGGCGACGGGCCCCGCCTCCCGCCCGATCCGCCCGTGGGCGGTCAGCCCGGCGAAGCCGGCGACCCCGGCGACCGGTGCGGCGCCCTGGTACACGACCAGCGGGTCGCTCAGGGTGGCGAGCTCCGGGTTGCCGTCCCCGTCGAGGTCGCCGGGCGCTCCGAGCGGCGGGGCGTACCCGGTGGCGATCTCGTCCGGCAGGGCGATCACGGGCAGCGGCGCCGGGAACGGCAGCGGATCGGCGGCCGGGCCGGCGCTCCACCGTCCCCAGCGCTGACGGGCCGAACCGTCGCAGGGCTCCAGGGCGACGCCGCTCATGCGCACCGCCAGGCAGGACCCGCCCGCGTTCACCAGAACGCCGCCGTCCCCCGCCTTCCAGACCCGCGCGTCGCTCTTGGTGCAGCTGACCCTGGCGGGGACCTCACCGCCGGAGAGGCAGTAGTCCCCCTGGCGCAGCGTCCCGTCTGCGAACAGCTGCCACTCGTTCGTGTCGGCCGTGGTGCAGGGGATCACCCCGCCGCGGTCCATGGCGAAGCACCTCGCGGCACCGCCGGCGTCCCGCTCGCCGTTCTGCAGGAGGAAGGTGTCGTCCGGGGAGCGGAGCGGACCGACCGGCAGGCCGTTCGCCCCGATCTCCAAGCGGTAGGAGGACACCACCGGCTGCCAGAGGCCGTACTGGGCCCAGAGGGTGGGCACCCCGCCGACCTTGCCCGGGGCCATCACCAGGACGTCCTCCCAGTGGCCGGTGCCGAGCTGGACGGGGGCGCCGATCACCGCGCCGCCGGCCTTGCCCGGGTAGTACCAGAGCCGGCCACCCTCGACCGTGACCAGGTCGGGCATCCCGTCCTGGTTGGCGATCCCGTCGGTGGCCACCACCTGGGAGGCCGAGTTCCAGGTCGGGTCGTAGCCCGTGCAGTCGGTGCCAGCCGCGCAGGTGGCCGGCTTGGCCACCTTGACGGCCTTGTCCTTCTTCGTGAAGTACCCCGCCTTGCCACCGGAGTTGGCGTCGTTCGGGTACAGGTACAGCACGTGGTCGTACCGGTCGAACGCGTACAGGTCGTCCGTCCCCGTCCCGGTGGCGCTCCCCCGCCGGGTGACCTGGTAGCTCCCCCAGTTCTTGCCGTCGGGGCTCTGCGCCGTCGTGGACGCCGCGTACGGCGCGCCACCGGCCGGAAGCACGTTCAGGTCCGAGTAGTTCGCGGAGATCAGATCCGTCCGGCCGTCCCCCGTCAGGTCCCCGGCCGCCTTCAACGACGGTGCGAAGCCCCTCTCGGCGTGCGACGCCGGCACGGCCACCCCGCCGACCAGCACCACCGCCAGTGCGGCCACCGCCGCGAATCCTCTGCCACCGAAGCGGCGCGGGGCGCGAAAGCGCTCCCCCATGTCCCAACCTCCCCTTGGAGCCGAGCCCGTGGCCCGGCCGTCCGGCCCGTGTTCACGGGCCGGGGCGGCAGGCTACTCCCCCCGGTTCGGCCCCGCCACGCGGTATCCGGGGCCACCCCCGCACGGTGCTGACCCGGCGCCGGCCCGAACACCGCCCACATGACCCGACCCGTCCCGGACGGTGCGGTTCGCACCGCTTCGCGGAGGCCAATTCGCCTGGTGGGACGCACTGGTGACGAAGTCTCGGAGCCGCGATTGCTCCCCGGATGCGGAGCGGAGGAGAGTCGGGGCGGCGGGTGACCCCTGAATTTGTTGATCTTGCCCCGGACCAGCCGTTCGCCCGGCCCAGTGCCGGAGTGCGGCGGGCTCGTCGTCGGCGGATCGTCAGGTCTCCGCCGACAACGAACTCACCGGCGGCACCCGCGTGCACACCGGTCCCCACGCCGACGATGGAAGCCTTCCCGTTTCCTCGCGCTCCGGCGGCCCGACGGGCCGTGTAGGCCCGATTGAAGGGCTTGCGCGCTCCGGGGGGGGTAAGCAGGCGGGCCGATTCCGTCACCTGCTCGTCGGCCCGCGGTCAAGGCCGCCCCACAGGGGAGTTGAGCCCCGCCGACCCCCGACGGGGCGCCCCCGGACAACGACGAAGCCCCGGATCGCTGACCCGGGGCTTCGGAAGTGGAGCGGACGACGAGAATCGAACTCGCGCTAGAAGCTTGGGAAGCTCCTGTTCTACCATTAAACTACGTCCGCACTGACGGTCCGTCAGGGACGGGCCGGTCGATCAACACTCTACCCCATCTGCGGAGTTGTCCGCGCCCCGCTCGGACGGGGCGGCGCGTTGCCGTGTGGAATGTCCGGTAGATCCCCTAATGTGACGCAGGTTCGGAGTGGGCCTGGGAAGGGGATCGCGATGGAGCAGCGTACCGTCGTCCGGTGTGCCGAGGGGCACCTGTTCAGCACGGCGGGTTTTCCGATGCGGACGCTCGGGGCGGGGCGGCTGGGCAACAGCAGGCTGATCCGCTGCCCGCAGTGCGGGCGGCTGCGCAGCTCGGTGCTGGCGGACCTGAGCGAGCTGACCGGGGCGCAGGTGGAGCGGGCGCTGCGCCGGGAGGCGGTGGAGTTCCTCGCCTGAGCCTTCGGGGCGTCCTTCCGCTCCGTGGGCTCGATGCGGCCCGCGGGGCGGATTCACGTAGTCTCGTGTCGTGCTTCTCTCCGACTCTGACATCCGCGCCGAGATCGACAAGGGCCGGGTCTCCATCGACCCGTTCGACCCCTCGATGATCCAGCCCTCCAGCATCGACGTCCGGCTGGACCGGTTCTTCCGGGTGTTCGAGAACCACCGGTACCCGCACATCGACCCGGCGGAGGAGCAGCCCGACCTGACCCGGCTGGTGGAGCCGGAGGGCGACGAGGCCTTCATCCTGCACCCCGGCGAGTTCGTGCTGGCCTCCACGTACGAGGTCATCACCCTGCCGGACGACGTGGCCTCCCGACTGGAGGGCAAGTCCAGCCTCGGCCGCCTCGGGCTGCTGACGCACTCCACGGCCGGCTTCATCGACCCGGGCTTCAGCGGTCACGTGACCCTGGAGCTGTCGAACGTGGCCACCCTGCCGATCAAGCTCTATCCCGGGATGAAGATCGGTCAGCTCTGCCTGTTCCGGCTCTCCTCCCCCGCCGAGCACCCGTACGGCTCCGAGCGCTACGGCTCGCGCTACCTGGGGCAGCGCGGCCCGACGGCCTCGCGCTCCTACCTGAACTTCCACCGCACCAAGGTCTGACGACAACGCCGAAGGGGCGGCCACCCACCGGGGTGGCCGCCCCTTCGGCGTTGGGTCAGGCCCGCTTCGGGCGGGTGACGGCGACCAGCTCGCTGCCGTCCTCCGAAAGGGTCAACTCGGTACGCAGTTCGGCCAGTTCACCCAGGTGGTGGAGGTGGGTGCCACCGCAGGCGATGGTGGCCGCGCCCTCGGGGAGCTCGGCGTGCCACTGGCGGCGGGCGGTCAGCTCGGGGCCGGGGACGTCGATCCGGACGGCGGCGTCGGCGGCCACCCAGGAGGCCAGCCGGGCGTTGACCGCCTCGGTGATCGCGGGCAGCGCCTCGGCCAGCGCGGGCAGCTCCTCGGCCGCCTCGGTGGTGAAGCCCTTCTTGCGCAGGGACTTGCCGAGCCGGTAGGTGTCGGTGGAGGCCTCGGTGTCCATCACCGAGGAGGCCATCGCCAGGCTGTCGAAGTCCGGGTGGCCGAGGGCGTCGGCGCGGCCCGGGTCCTTGCGCCAGCGCGGGGCCAGCGCCTCGTTCAGGGCCAGCGCCAGCAGGTGGCAGCCGCTGTGCGCGGAGGAGAGCAGGGCCCGCCGCTGCGGGTCGACCGCCAGCTCGACCGGGCGGCCGGTGACCGCGCCCGGGTCGGCGGCCAGCACGTGCAGCACCAGCCAGGACCAGGCCTCGTCCCCGCGCCGCACCGGGATCTCGGCACCGACCAGGAACTCGCCCTCGGGCCCGTACCCGCCGGTCAGGCAGTCCACCACCGGGTGGACCGCGCCGGCCACGGTCAGGGTGCCGAGGTCGGCGGGCTGGTCCGGCCAGGTGTGGTCCAGCGGGTGGAACGGGCTCTCCTCGGTGACCACCGCGTACCGGCCGTCGGCCAGCGGGTGGACGGCCAGCACGGTGGAGGAGCCGTTCACCTCCCCGGCCGGGAAGCTGACGCGGGTGGTGGGGAGGGTGGTCATGCGGTGGCTCCGTACGTCGCGGTGCAGGTCGTGCACAGAAGAGGGAGGGAGGGTCAGCCCAGCGTGGGGAGCTTGATGAGCACCAGCAGGGCGAGCAGTTGGATGGCGGCGGCGCCGGCGGCCTTGCCCCAGGGCAGGTCGTGCACCCGGCGGACCATGGTGGTGAGCAGCCCGGCGCAGAGCAGCCAGGTGGCCCAGCCGACCACCTGGACCACCGCGTTGTCGGCGGGCAGGAAGAGGGCCAGCAGCAGCCGGGGCACGTCGCTGGTCCAGGCGATCAGCACCGCCAGGCCGATGGTGGACGGCCACGGGCCGTCGCCGCCGAGCTGGCGGGCCAGCCCGTAGGTGACCGCGCCGAGCATCGCCCCCGCCAGGGTGAAGGCGACCGCCGAGCCGGCGATGGCCGACAGCGCCACCGAGAAAGTGGAGCCGAAGACGTCGTCCCTGGTCGACCCCAGGCCGAGCACGGCTAGCGCGCCGTACAGCGCCGAGACGGTCAGCGCGGGCAGCCAGACCTGGTGGTCGCGGACCCGGTCGAAGGTGGCCACCGGGGCCCGGTAGAGCCCGGTCAGCAGCTCCTTCCAGGCCGGGCGCGGGCCGCCCGCCCGCGGGGTGGACTGGCCGCCGGCCCGGTAGGTGGCGACGTTGTCGCCCTGCGGGGCGGAGGCGTAGTGCTGCTCCTCGTCGACCGAGAAGACCCGGGTGTGCCCGGGCAGGTCCGTCCCGTAGCCACCCTCCGGGTACCCGGGCGGCGGGTACTCCGCCTGCGGGTGGTCCGACTGCGGGTACTCGGGCTGCGGGTAGTCCGGGTAGGCCTGCGGAGGACCCTGCTGCGGGTAGCCCTGCTGCGGGTACGCCGGATGCGGAGCCGTGAAGAACTCGGGCTCCCCCGTCGGCGCGTGCCCCTGCGGTCCCGGCGCTCCCTGAGCACCCTGCCCGCCGGGCGCCGCCCCCCAGCCCTGCCGGGGGTCGACGGCGCCCTCACCGTTGTCGTATGCGTTGCCAGCCACGGCACGAAGGTACCCGCTGGAGCTGACCACACGTCGGTTGATCATGGCTTCGGCGCGGGATTGCAGCAGTGCTGTGACCCCGCGCCGGACCGACGGACCGTCAGCGACGGGTCAGCGCGCCGCGGCCTTGTGGCCGTGCACCACGGCGGCCGGGGTCTCACCGGCCGGGCAGCCGCCCGGGCCGGCGGTGGTGCGCACGGCACCGACCGGCAGGAGGGTGCCGCAGGCGATCCGGATGCCGTTCGGCAGCTCGTTGTCGGCCTCGACGGTGGCGCCGTCGCCGATCACCGCGCCGTCCAGCGAGCAGCGCTCCCCGACGCTCGCGTACGCGCCGACGATGGAGTCCTTGACGTGGGCGTCGGCGGCGATCACCGCACCGGGCAGGACCACGCTGCCCTCGACGATCGCACCGCCCTTGATCACCGCGCCCTCGGAGACCACGGTGCCGTTGCTCAGCACCGCGCCCGGGGCCACCTCGGCGCCCGGGAGCAGCAGTGCCTCACCGGTCTCGCCGGGGACGGCCGGGGAGTCCACCTTGCCGAGCACCAGGTCCGCCGACCCGCGCACGAAGGCGCCCGGGGTGCCCAGGTCCAGCCAGTACGAGGTGTCCACCACGCCGCGCACCAGCGCGCCGGTGGCCAGCAGCTCCGGGAAGGTCTCGCGCTCGACCGAGACCTCGCGGCCGGCCGGGATGCGATCGATCACCGATCGGGTGAACACGTAGCACCCGGCGTTGATCTGGTCGGTGACGATCTGCTCCGGGGTCTCCGGCTTCTCCAGGAACTCCAGCACCCGGCCCTGCTCGTCGGTCGGCACCAGACCGAAGGCGCGCGGGTCCTCGACCCGGGTCAGGTGCAGGGTGACGTCGGCGCCGGCGGCCACGTGCCCGTCCCGCAACGCGGCGATGTCCAGGCCGGAGAGGATGTCGCCGTTGAAGATCAGGACCGGCTCGTCCGGGCCGCAGGTCAGACCCGAGGCGGCGTTGCGGATCGCGCCGCCGGTGCCCAGCGGCACCTCCTCGGTCAGGTAGACCAGCTCCAGCCCGTACGGGCTGCCGTCCTTGAAGTGCTCCTCGAAGACCTCGGCCAGGTAGGAGGTGGCCAGCACCACGCGGGTGACCCCGGCGGCGGCGGCCCGCGCCAGCTGGTGGGCGATGAAGGGGACGCCCGCGACGGGCAGCATCGGCTTAGGGGTGTGGGTGGTCAGCGGGCGCAGCCGTGTGCCCTTGCCACCGACCAGCATGATCGCCTCGGTCATGGTCGCGCTTCTCCCCTTGCTCCGTTGCCGCCGGCCCCGCCAGGTCGCGAGGTGACGTTGTCGCCGTCGTCCGCTCGTGGTCCACGAGTTCGACGCCTACTGTATTTCGTTCCAAACCGCCCCCGTTCCAACGGGGGTCCGATACGTACCACCCGACACCCCGCGGACGCCACCGGACCTCGCGGTCCCGCCCCGGGGGCCGAGGAAGCGGCACCAAACCTCCCCCAGGTGTTCACCACCGCGGCCGAGGGCCCACACGTCCCCCGCGGGCCCGGGCGCCGGGCCGTCGGAACGGACCGGGAGCACCCCGGCCCCGGCCGCCCGGGAGGGGCGGTCGGGGCCGGGGTCGGGTGCCGGGTCACGGCCGGGTTCAGGCCTCGACCGGCTCCGGGTCGGCGGGCTGCGCCTTGACGGAGTCGAGCAGCAGCTGGGCCACGTCGACCACCTTCAGGTGCTCCTTGGCCGCGCCGTCGTTCTTCTTGCCGTTGACCGAGTCGGAGAGCATCACCAGGCAGAACGGGCAGGCGGTGGAGACGATGTCCGGGTTGAGGGACAGCGCCTCGTCCACGCGCTCGGTGTTGATGCGCTTGCCGATCCGCTCCTCCATCCACATCCGGGCGCCGCCGGCGCCGCAGCAGAAGCCGCGCTCCTTGTGACGGTGCATCTCCTGCTGGCGCAGACCGGGGACCTTGTCCATGATCTCGCGCGGCGGGGTGTAGACCTTGTTGTGGCGGCCCAGGTAGCAGGGGTCGTGATAGGTGATCAGACCCTCGACCGGGTTGACCGGGAGGAGCCTGCCCTCGTCGATCAGGTGCTGCAGCAGCTGGGTGTGGTGGATCACCTCGAAGTGACCGCCGAGCTGCGGGTACTCGTTGGCGATGGTGTTGAAGCAGTGCGGGCAGGTGGCCACGATCCGCTTGGCCGGGGCGTCCTCCAGCGCGGCGTTCAGGGTCTCGACGTTCTGCGCGCCGAGCATCTGGAACAGGAACTCGTTGCCCAGGCGGCGCGGGGAGTCGCCGGAGCAGGTCTCCTCCTTGCCGAGGATCGCGAACTTCACGCCCGCGGTGTGCAGCAGCTCGGCGAAGGCCTTGGTGGTCTTCTTCGCCCGGTCCTCCAGGGCGCCGGCGCAGCCGACCCAGTAGAGGTACTCGACCTCGGCCGGGTCGATGTCCTCACCGATCACCGGCACCTCGATGCCGGTCTCCTTCTTGAGCTCCTTCACCCAGTCCAGGCGCGCCTTGGTGGCCATGCCCCACGGGTTGCCCTTGTTCTCCAGGTTCTTGAGCATCGTCCCGGCCTCGGTCGGGAAGGAGCTCTCGATCATCACCTGGTAGCGGCGCATGTCGACGATGTGGTCGATGTGCTCGATGTCGACCGGGCACTGCTCGACGCAGGCCCCGCAGGTGGTGCAGGACCAGAGGACGTCCGGGTCGATGACCCCGTTCTCCTCGGCGGTGCCGATCAGCGGGCGCTCGGCCTCGGCCAGCGCGGCCGCCGGGACGTCCTTGAGCTGCTCGGGAGTGGCCTGCTCGTTGCCCTCCATGTCCTTGCCACCGCCGGCGAGCAGGTACGGCGCCTTGGCGAAGGCGTGCTCCCGCAGGCTCATGATCAGCAGCTTCGGGGAGAGCGGCTTGCCGGTGTTCCAGGCCGGGCACTGCGACTGGCAGCGGCCGCACTCGGTGCAGGTGGAGAAGTCGAGGATGCCCTTCCAGGCGAAGTGCTCGACCTGGGAGACGCCGAAGACGGCGTCGTCGGCCGGGTCCTCGAAGTCGATCGGCTGACCGCCGCTGGTCATCGGACGGAGCGCGCCGAGGGCGGTGCCGCCGTCCTCCTCGCGCTTGAAGTAGATGTTGAAGAAGGCCAGGAAGCGGTGCCAGGCCACGCCCATCGAGGGGTTGACGCCGATGGTGGTCGCCCACGCGAACGAGATGCAGATCTTCAGCATCGCGAACAGGTAGACCAGGTTCTCCAGGGTGCCGGTGGCGACGCCGCGGAAGGCCGCGACGATCGGGTACGAGACCAGGTACGCCGGATCGAAGGAGTCGACGCCCTCGAGGGCGCCCTCCAGGCCGCGCAGCATCATGATGCACAGGCCGATGCCGAGGATCGTGTACTCGACGTAGAAGGCCTGCCAGGCGATCGAGCCGGCGAACCGGGACTTGCGGCCGGCCCGGGAGGGCAGGCTGAGCAGCCGGATCACCATCAGGGTGAGGATGCCCAGCGTGGTCAGGGTGCCGATCAGCTCGACGAAGACGTTCCACACCAGCCAGTGGCCGATGACCGGCAGGACGAACTCGGCGTCGAAGAGCTGCCCGAAGGCGTTCACCAGGGTGAGCACCAGCGAGAAGAAGCCGACCGCGACGAACCAGTGCGCGATGCCGACGACGCCCCACTGGTTCATCCTGGTATGGCCGAAGAACTCCTTGGCCACGGTGGCGACGCGCTGGGCGGGCTGCCCGAAGCGGGTGCCGTCGGCGGCGCCGGTGCGCACCACCTTGTAGATGTACAACGCCGCCCGGGCGGCGAGCGCGGTGCCGATCACGAAGGTGACCAGCGAGATGACGATCGCTGCTAGCTGCATCGGCTCTCCGTCTCCAGCGGCTGGAATGTGTGCAGGTTCCCCCTGAGTGTACTCATCAGTAACTTTCAGGGCCGACGGCCCGGAGACTACCGCGCGTTAACACCCGTTCAGAAGACGCACCGGGTATGGCGGCTGTCACTAAGGGCGGACTCACCCGCTCGGAGCAGGGGACGACATAAGCGCGCAGTAAAGTTGAGCCGGATCCACTCATGGCAGTTGACTCTCCCCGGAGGGCCGTGCATCCTTGAGCCTGTAAAGCTCAACTTCTTCCCGGAGGTATTCACGATGGCACGCGCGGTCGGCATCGACCTCGGTACGACGAACTCGGTCGTCAGCGTTCTCGAAGGCGGTGAGCCCACCGTCATCACCAACGCCGAGGGCGCCCGGACCACGCCGTCCGTCGTCGCCTTCGCCAAGAACGGCGAGATCCTGGTCGGCGAGGTGGCGAAGCGTCAGGCGGTCACCAACGTCGACCGCACCATCCGCTCGGTCAAGCGCCACATGGGCACCGGGTGGAAGATCAACCTGGACGGCAAGGACTTCAACCCCCAGCAGATCTCGGCCTTCATCCTGCAGAAGCTGAAGCGGGACGCCGAGTCGTACCTGGGCGAGACGGTCACCGACGCCGTCATCACCGTCCCGGCCTACTTCTCCGACTCCGAGCGCCAGGCCACCAAGGAGGCCGGTGAGATCGCGGGCCTCAACGTCCTGCGCATCGTCAACGAGCCGACCGCCGCCGCCCTGGCCTACGGCCTGGACAAGGACGACCAGACCATCCTGGTCTTCGACCTCGGCGGTGGCACCTTCGACGTCTCCCTGCTGGAGATCGGCGACGGCGTCGTCGAGGTGAAGGCCACCAACGGTGACAACCACCTCGGTGGTGACGACTGGGACCAGAAGGTCGTGGACCACCTGGTCAAGGTCTTCCAGGCCGGCCACGGCGTGGACCTCTCCAAGGACAAGATGGCCCTCCAGCGCCTGCGCGAGGCGGCCGAGAAGGCCAAGATCGAGCTGTCCTCGTCCTCCGAGACCTCGATCAACCTGCCCTACATCACCGCCTCGGCCGAGGGCCCGCTGCACCTGGACGAGAAGCTCACCCGGGCCCAGTTCCAGCAGCTGACCGCGGACCTGCTGGAGCGCTGCAAGACCCCGTTCCAGAACGTCATCAAGGACGCCGGCATCAGCCTGTCCGAGATCGACCACGTGGTCCTGGTCGGCGGCTCCACCCGCATGCCGGCCGTCGCCGAGCTCGTCCGCGAGCTGACCGGCGGCAAGGAGGCCAACAAGGGCGTCAACCCGGACGAGGTCGTCGCCATCGGCGCCTCGCTCCAGGCCGGTGTCCTCAAGGGCGAGGTCAAGGACGTCCTGCTGCTCGACGTCACCCCGCTGTCCCTCGGCATCGAGACCAAGGGCGGCATCATGACCAAGCTGATCGAGCGCAACACCACGATCCCGACCAAGCGCTCCGAGATCTTCACCACGGCCGAGGACAACCAGCCGTCGGTCCAGATCCAGGTCTACCAGGGCGAGCGCGAGATCGCGGCGTACAACAAGAAGCTCGGCATGTTCGAGCTGACCGGCCTGCCGCCGGCCCCCCGCGGCCTGCCCCAGATCGAGGTCACCTTCGACATCGACGCCAACGGCATCATGCACGTCGGTGCCAAGGACCTGGGCACCGGCAAGGAGCAGAAGATGACCGTCACCGGCGGCTCCGCGCTGCCGAAGGACGACATCGAGCGCATGATGCGCGAAGCCGAGCAGTACGCGGAGGAGGACACCAAGCGCCGCGAGGCCGTGGAGACGCGGAACCAGGGCGAGCAGCTCGTCTACTCCACCGAGAAGTTCATCGCGGACAACACCGACAAGCTCCCGGCCGACGTCAAGACCGAGGTCGAGACCGCCATCGGCGAGCTCAAGGAAGCCCTCAAGGGCGAGGACATCGCGGCCATCCGCGAGGCGACCGAGAAGGTCTCCACCACCGCCCAGAAGCTCGGCGCCGCGCTGTACGCGCAGAACGACGCCGCGGGTGCCGCTCCGGCCGGTGACGCCGGTGCGGCCGGCGCCAAGGACGACGACGTCGTCGACGCCGAGATCGTGGACGACGAGAAGCCCAAGGGCGGTGCGTCGGCATGACGGAGAAGCCGCAGGGCACCGAGCCCGGCGACGACTCCGCCGCCGCCGAGGAGGCCGTCCTGAAGGCGGCCGAGGAGGCCGTCGCGGGTGGTGACGAACTCGCCACCGCGAAGCGGGAGTTGGCCGAGCGCACCGGCGACCTCCAGCGCCTCCAGGCGGAGTACCAGAACTACCGCAAGCGGGTCGAGCGCGACCGTCTGACGGTCCGTGAGATCGCGGTCTCCAACATCCTGGAGGCCCTGATCCCGGTGCTGGACGACATCGGCCGGGCCCGCGAGCACGGTGAGGTCACCGGCGGGTTCAAGTCCGTCTCCGACAGCCTGGAGACGGTCGTGGCCAAGCTCGGGCTGCAGCAGTTCGGCAAGGAGGGCGAGCCCTTCGACCCGACGCTGCACGAGGCGCTGATGCACAGCTACTCCTCGGACGTCACCGAGGACACCTGCGTGCAGATCCTCCAGCCCGGCTACCGGATCGGCGAGCGGATCATCCGCCCGGCGATGGTGGCCGTGGCGGAGCCCCAGCCGGGCACCCAGACCACCGCCGCCGCGGATGCCGACTCGTCGGACTCCGACAAGGCCGACGGTGCCTCGGAGAGCTGACACGGCACGCACTGCGGAGTCGTCCGTCGTCCTGGACGACGGGCGGCTCCGCAGTGCCGTATCCCCGACCGACCCAGTACGGAACAGCCACGGGAGGTGGCGGCAGCCATGAGCGCGAAGGACTACGTGGAGAAGGACTACTACAAGGTCCTCGGCGTGCCCAAGGACGCCACCACCGCGGAGATCAAGAAGACGTACCGCAAGCTCGCCCGCGAGTTCCACCCGGACGCCAACAAGGGTGACGCCAAGGCCGAGGAGAAGTTCAAGGACATCTCCGAGGCGTACGACGTCCTCTCCGACGACAAGCGCCGCAAGGAGTACGACGAGGCGCGCAGCCTCTTCGGCAGCGGCGGCTTCCGGGCCGGCGGCCCGCAGGGCGGCGGCTTCGACTTCGGCGACCTGTTCGGCGGGGCGCAGGGCGGCGGCGGGGGCGGGGTCGGCGACCTCTTCGGCGGCCTGTTCAACCGCGGCCCCCGGCAGCCCCAGCCGCGCCGCGGCGCGGACGTCGAGACCGAGGTGACGCTGGCCTTCGAGGAGGCCGTGGACGGCGCCACCGTGCCGCTGCGGATGACCAGCCAGGCCGCCTGCCGGGCCTGCTCCGGCACCGGCGCCAAGGCCGGCACCACCCCCCGGGTCTGCCCGACCTGCGTCGGCGCGGGCACCGTCAGCCGCGGCCAGGGCGCCTTCGCGCTCTCCGAGCCCTGCCGGGACTGCAAGGGCCGCGGCATGCTGGTCGACGACCCCTGCACGGTCTGCCACGGCAGCGGGCGGGCCTCCTCGGCCCGCACCATGCAGGTGCGCATCCCGGCCGGGGTCCAGGACTCGCAGCGGATCAGGCTCAAGGGCAAGGGAGCCCAGGGCGAGCGGGGCGGCCAGCCCGGCGACCTCTACGTCACCGTGCACGTGGACGCCCACCCGGTGTTCGGCCGCAAGGCGGACAACCTGACCGTCACCGTGCCGGTCACCTTCCCCGAAGCCGCGCTGGGCGGCACCATCGAGGTGCCCACCCTGAACGGCCCCTCGGTGAAGCTCAAACTCCCGGCCGGGAGCGCCAACGGCCTCACCCTGCGGGCCCGCGGCAAGGGCGCCACCCGCAAGGACGGCACCCGCGGCGACCTGCTGGTCACCGTGGAGGTCGTGGTCCCCAAGCACCTGGACGACGAGGCCCTCGCCGCCCTGGAGCAGTACCGCGAGGCCACCGCCTCGGACGACCCGCGAGCCGCCCTGTTCAAGGCGGCAGAGGGAGCGTGATGACCAGATGAGCCCGACCCCTCCCATCGGCCCCGGCCTCGGCGAAGGCCTGCCCGGCGGCGCCCGCCCCCGGGCTCATTACGTCCTGACCGAGGAGACCCCGGTCTACGTGATCTCGGTCGCGGCCGAGCTCTCCGGTCTGCACCCGCAGACCCTGCGCCAGTACGACCGCCTCGGCCTGGTCTGCCCCGACCGCACCGCCGGCCGCGGCCGCCGCTACTCGGCGCGGGACATCCAGCAGCTGCGCGAGGTCCAGCGCCTCTCCCAGGACGAGGGCATCAACCTGGCCGGCATCAAGCGGATCATCGAGCTGGAGAACCAGGTCGCCGCCCTGCAGGCCAAGGTCGGCGAGATGGTCGACGCCCTGGAGGGCGCGGCCGCCGCGCTCCAGCAGCGGGAGGCCGCCGTGCACGCCTCCTACCGCCGCGACCTGGTCCCCTACCAGCAGGTCCAGCAGTCCAGCGCCCTGGTGGTGTGGCGCCCGAAGCGGTAGCCCCTGTTCCGTCGGAGCCGTTGGTACCCCTCCCTTCCGAGGGGTACCAACGGCTCGCCGGGTAGTGAGAGAGTGCTGATCGGCAAGTCGGCCCAAGGGACGGGACTATCGGCGATCGGCCTCGAAGGCGCTGGACTTGCCGCCTAAAATCCTGACCAGACGGAAGCTGGACACGATCGGGTCGATGGCGAGGAGTCACAGATGAGTGGTCGGGCGCAGCTCGGTGCCACTTCAGGTGGTGCAGCCACACTTTCCCAGGAGGCGCGCGCCCTCTATCTGAAGATCGTGGCGGAAAACGGCCAGCTGCCCGAGAGCTCGGGCGAATCGGATGCCGCACCGCTTCGCGAGCTGGTGGACATCGGCCTTCTGGTGGCGGATGTCGACGTGCCGGGCACCTTCATCGCGGTCGACCCGACCCAGCTTTCCCTGGGATTGAGCAGCACATGGCAACGCCAGGCACTCGATCTGCTCTCCCGCGCCGTTTCCCTGCCCAATGAGCTGCAGGAATTGGCCCAGGCCTTCCACTCCCCGACCCAGGCCGGGGGCTCGGTCGAATACGTCCGAGGGAAAGTGCTCATCAATCAGAAGCTGAATCAGTACAGCGCCGCCGGAATGGAGGAGGCCCTCGCGCTGCAGCCCGGCGGGCCCCGGCCCCCCGAGCTCCTGGACGCGATGATCAAGCGTGATCTGGAGAGCCTGGGCCGCGGCACGCAGATGCGCACGATCTACCACGCCAGCACCCGGTACCACCAACCGACCAGGGACTACGTGTCGGCGCTCGCCAAGGTGGGCGGCCAGTACCGGACGCTCGACGAGCCGTACACCCGGCTGATCGTGATAGACCGGCGGCTCGCCGTCATACCCGTGGCGGACGACATGAGCCTGGCCGCGTTCATCCACGAGCCGGCCATCGCCAACTACCTCGCCGAAGAGGTCTTCGAGCCGAGCTGGAGCCGCGCGCTCGATTTCGACGGGGACCGGGCCGTGCCGCAGCAGGTCGTGTCCAGGCTCCGCCAGACGATCATCGACCTGCTCCTCGCCGGCACCAACCACCGCGTCATCGCGAAGCGGTTGGGCATCAGCGAGCGCACCCTCGCCCGCCACATCGCCGAGATGCGGGAGGACTACAACGTCGACTCCCTGTTCCAGCTCGGGTACGTGCTCGCCCGAGCCTCCGAGCACTCGGAGGAGTAGCCCCACGGGGCCTCGTCCTCCGGCCATGGCGTCCCCGGCCGCTCCGGACGGCTACCGCTCGCCCGAAGACCGAGTCCCCCGCCCGGGCGCCACGTCCACCCACACCTGCCCGGAGGGCAGAGGGGTCAGGACCAACCGATGTCCTCCAGGGACGTCACGTTGGTGACACGCGCCGCAGAGTCGACCGGAGCTGCGGCCTGACCACTCGACACCGCGAGGTACGCGCCGACCAGTGCGGCCGTGCTCACGACCAGCGACAGGACGGCCTTACGGACGAACCGGTGCATGCGAGACATATGCCCACCCCTTCCTCAGCTTCTTCGAGCATTCACTATGGAATGACTAATCGGGCATATATTGCCGCACGGCGTACGTCTGTGCCAACCATCCAGCCGACGGGCGAGTGCGTCATCTCTCTGCCAGGCGTCCAGATGCCACCTGGCGACCCTAGACGCCACAGTCACGGCTGTTGGACGATCAGTTCGCTCTCGATGGTCCCGACAAGGTCACCACAACTTGCCGATGAACCTTCAATTGCACGTTTAACAACACCCAGAGCCTTCGGGCTCGCCGGCTGAGCAGCCACCGTCCGCAACCGCCTTCCGGCACCAGCCTCCCCGGTCGGCCATTCCCCCGGAGTCGACAGATGAGTGAGCCCTACCTGCGCAACCGCGCCACCCAGACCCCCGAGGGTCGGCGCGCCCGGGTGTTCCTCGCCGCGCCGCTCATGCGGCTGACCGGCCCGGCGGACAGCGTGGTGACGCTGGCCAGCCGCACCCGGCTGACCACCCTGCGCTCGACCCTGCTGAAGAGCGGCGCCGCCGTCTACAGCGCCCACCACAGCGACGCCTGGACGGTGAACGGCCGCGCCCCCGAGCCCCGCGTCCCGTCCGACTTCCGCGCGCTGCAGACCGCCGACCTGGTCTTCGCCTACGTCGGCGCCCCGCTCTCGGCCGGCGTCGCGCTGGAGCTGGGCTGGGCCTCCTCGCTGCGCAAGCCGATCGTGCTGCTGGTGGACGAGGCGATCACCCACAACCCGCTGATAGCCACCATCGAGCAGGTCGCCCCGGTGCTGCCGCTGGTCTTCGACGACACCTGGTCGCAGGAGGCCCTGCACCACACCGTGGAGACCGCCCTGGACTGGGCCGGCATGGCGCTCTCGCTCCGCGAGGGCTTCTGGACCGCCCCGACCGAGGCCTTCCCGACGCCCCGTCAGGAGACCTCCGGCTACGGCTACTGGAGCGACTGGGGCGGCGTCGCCACCGGCTGACCCCGTCCGCCCACGGACGCGCGGGGACGGTCACTCACCTGACATCCCCTCCGCCCCGCGCATCTGCCAGCCCAGTTGGAACAGCGTGTCCGCGTCGTACAGCTCGCGCAGCCTCGCGATGTGCCCGGCCACCGTCCGCTCGCTCAGGCCCAGCCGGGAGGCGACGGCCCGCTGACTGAGGCCCTGTGCGAGCAGTCGGCCGACCTGCTCGTGTACCGCCAACTTTCCTGCCGCACCCGCGAGTTCACTCCACCGAACGCGCTCGGCCCGCTCCCAGTCGCGCTCCCAGATCCCCAGCAGGACATTGATCACCGCCGGGTCCTCGACGAAGGCCGCCGAGGTGTTGTCCGCCCTGGCCGGGAGCACCGCGAGCTGACGGTCGAACACCAGCATCCGGGTGAACGGCTCGTCCAGGACGCGGATCTGTTCGCCCCACGCGCTGAGCCGCGCGGCGTACTCGACGGTGGGCGCGTCCGACCGGGCACCCGGCTGGTACAACGTCAACTTGCGCCCTCCGGCCTCCAGGTACTCACGGTCCCGCCCCAGGGACTGGGCCAGGAACTCGGCCGGGCGGGCACCGCCGGGCTGGGCCGCCAGGACCTCCTCCCGCCGCTCCGCCTCGATCTGCACGATGCGGGAGCGGATCTCCTCCATGTCGCTGACGATCCGCACCACTCCCGTGCGGCCCGAGCGCCGCGGCGCGGCGTCGTAGGCATGGGCCAGCTCCTCCAGCGGCGTCGGCACGTGCTCGGCCCGGCCCAGCAACTCCATCCCGGCCGCTCGCAGCTCGGCCGCCTTCCGGTCTCCTACCGAGCGCGGGTTGACCGCCGTCAGGGTGCCGTCCTCGGTGTGGTGGACCAGCAGGCCGTACTCCAGCAGGCGCAGCACCGCCGGGGCCTCCTCCGCGGTGACGTCCCGGAACCAGACGCGGCCACCCTCGGCCAGGACGGCCGTGTAGACGGCCCGTTCGGCCGGGCCGAGCGGGCGGCGCTCACTCATGGCCGCACCGGCGCCGCATCCGCCAGCCGAGCTGGAAGAGGGTGCGGGCCCCGTGCCGCTCGCGCAGCCGGGAGATGTGGCCGGCCACCGTGCGCTCGCTCAGGGCCAGCCGGGAGGCGACGGCCTTCTGGGTGAGGCCGTCCGCCAGCAGGCGGCTGATCCTGTCCCGGGTGAGGTCGGTGGCGGACTCGGCGGTCAGGCCGGCCCAGTCGACCGCGTCCGCCCGGGCCCAGTCGCGTTCGTGGACGGCGACCAGGAAGGAAACCGTCACCGGATCCGAGACGAAGACGGCCCGGGTGAGGTCGTCGGCGGCCGGGAGCACCGCGACCTTCCGGTCGATGATCATCATGCGGCGGAACGGCTCGTCCAGCAGCCGGAGTTCGGCCCCCTCGGCGGAGAGGGTGGTGGCGTACGCGACGGTGGCCGGCTCGCCGAGCACCAGGGGCTGGTAGAGGGCGCGCACCCGGACGCCCCGGCGCCGCAGCGCGGTGTCCTGGCGGACGGCCATCCGCAGGCCCTCGGGCGGGCGCGGGCCGGGCTGGGCGGTGAGCAGTTCGCCCTCGCACTCGGAGAGCAACTCGGCCAGCCGCTGCCGGATGCCCACCAGGCCGTCCACGTAGGCGGCCTGCTCACCGTCGCCGCCCTGCCGGGGCACCGAGTCGTAGGCCCGGGTCAGGCCGTCCAGCGCGAGCGGCAGCTCCTCGACCCGCTGCAGCAGCTGGGCGGCGGCGGCGCAGAGCTCGGCGCTGATCCGCTCGCCCACCGCGCGCGGGCTCTGCACCACGTACCGGGTGCCGGGCCCGTCCGTCCGCACCAGGCCGGTCTCCAGCAGCCGTGCCAGCGCCGGACCCTGGGGCACGGCGGCGACCGGCAGCCGGCCGCCCTCGGCGAGCACCGCCAGGTAGAGCTCCCGGGCCTGTTCGTCGAGCAGCCCGACGTCCCCGGTCGGCGTCACCGTGGCCATGACCGTGTACCTCCTCGCCCCGTTCCGTTCCGCTCCGGCCATGATCCCAGCGCGGTACGGCCCGACGCGCCTCCCGGGGGACCCAGCCCCCGGGAGACCCGCCGACATCGCACCAGGCCGGACGGCTTCCGGCGGGACGGAGCAGCAGCGTCCCGCAGCGCTTCTCGGGGGCCGTTCACCACAAGCGGCACCCCGGCCGCGGCCCGCCCGTTCGAGACCGGCGCGTGGGGCACCGGCTACACCCCCGGGGGCGGGCCAAGTCGTCCCCACCGGGCGTTGCGGGCCCGGTCGGCCTTGGCATGTACCACCCTCACAGGCACCCGTACACCGGGCAAGACCTGCGCGCATGCAGGTTCGCGCAAGTGCAGGAACCGGCAGCGGGGGCACCCGGTCAGCGCGGCCCGGAGCCTCCCCGCATCCGCCAGCCGAGCTGGAACAGGGTCTCGGCGCCGTGCAGTTCGCGCAGCCGGGCGAGGTGGCCGGCCACCGTCCGTTCGCTCAGGCCCAGCCGCAGCGCGATGGTGCGCTGGGTGAGCCCGGCCGCCAGCAGCCGGCCGACCTGCTCCTCCACCGGACGCTCCGGCTCGGCCGCCTGGTCACCCGCCCAGGTGACCTGCTCGGCTCGCTGCCAGTCCCGCTCGAAGCCGCCGACCAGGAAGGCCACCACCGCCGGGTCCTCGACGAAGGCCGCGCTGCTCTGGTCGGCGGCCGCCGGGACCACCGCCACGGCCCGGTCGAACACCGTGATCCGCTTGAACGGCTCACCCAACACCCGCACCGTGATGCCGAGTTCGGTGAGCGAGCGGGCGTACGCGACGGTGGCGGGATCGGCCCGCGCGGCCGGCTCGTAGAGCACCCGGGCGGTGCCGCCGCGGGCCACGAACGCCCGGGCCCTCGCGGTGGAGTCGGCCAGCTGCTGCGGCGCCAGCGGAGCGCCGGACTGGGCGCTCAGGATCTCCGTCGCGGTGGCCTCCAACTCCCGTGCCTGATCGAGCACCTGCCGGATGTCGTGGACGTGCCGCACCACCCCGGAGCGCACCGAGCGGCGCGGTGCCGAATCGAAGGCCGCGGTGAACTCCCGCAGCTCCTCGCCGAGTTGCTCGGCCTCCAGCAGCTTCCTGGTGCCCGCCGTCCGGAGCCCGGCGCTGATCCGGGCGCTCACCGTCCGCGGATCCACCGCCGTCCAGCCGAGGCCGTCGTCGCTCCCCACCAGCAGCCCGCCGGCCAGCAGCCGCCGCAGCGCCTCCTGGTCCCCCTGCCCGAAGGCCCCTCGCGGCACCTGCCCGCCCCGGGCCAGCACCTCCAGGTAGAGCTCGCGCTCCGCCTTGTCCGGCAGCTCCGGTCCGACCGGTGGTCCGGACTCCCCCGCCGACGCCGGGAGTTCAGGCATCACGGTCTCCTCGCATCCGCCAGCCGAGCTGGAACAGCGTCTGGGCCCCGTACTGCTCCCGCAGCCGGGCGATGTGGCCCGCCACCGTCCGCTCGCTCAGCCCGAGGCGGCTCGCCACCGCCTTCTGGGTCAGTCCCGTGGCCAGCAGCCGGCCGACCCTCCGAGCGGCCGGCCCGCTGCGCGGGGACTCGCCGAGTCCGCCCCAGTCGGGGGCGGAGGCCCGTTCCCAGTCCCGTTCGAAGACCGCCACCAGGAAGGCCACCGTCGCCTGCTCCGCGATGAACGCGGCCTGGCCCGGGCCCGTGCCGGTCGGCACCACGGCCACCTTGCGGTCGATGACCACCATCCGCTGGTACGGCTCGTCCAGCACCCTGGTCCGCGCCCCGGCCGCGGTCATCAGCGCGGCGTGCCCGACCGTTCCCGGCGAGTCGAGCACCACCGGCTGGTAGATGGTCCGCAGCCGGACGCCCCGCGCGAGCAGCGCCCCGTCCTGGTGGCGCGACACCGCCAGGGTCTCCGGGTTCCTGGGCCCCGGCTGGGCGGCCATCACCTCCTCGCGGCAGTCCCCGACCAGCTCGGAGATCCGCTGCTGGATGGCGACCTGACCGTCGAGGACGGTGCCCCGCTCCGGCGTCACCGCCACCCGCGGGACGGCGTCGTAGGCACCGGCCAACGCGCCGAACAGCTCCGGCAAGCGCTCCGCCCGCAGCAGCATCCCGATCGCGTCGGCCCGCAGCGCGGCGGCCGCGCGCTCCTGCCCTGCCTCCATCCCGGTCCCCTTCCCGTTACTCGGAGCGGTCCCGCATCCGCCAGCCGAGCTGGAAGAGGGTCTGTGCGCCGTACTGCTCGCGCAGGCGGGAGATGTGCCCGGCGACGGTGCGTTCGCTCAGGCCGAGGCGGGTGGCGACGGCCTTCTGGGTGAGGCCGGTGGCGAGCAGGCGGCCGACCCGGCGGGTGGCGGCCAGGGCGGGCGGGGCGGCGCCGAGGCCGCCCCAGTCGAAGCTCTCCGCGCGGGCCCAGTCGCGTTCGTAGACCGCGACCAGGAAGGCGACCGCCGCCGGCTCGGTGATGAAGACCGCCCGGCTGTAGTCGTCCTCGGCGGGGACCACGGCGACCTTGTGGTCGATGATCAGCATCCGCTGGTACGGCTCGTCGAGCAGCCGGACCTGGCCGCCCTCGGCGGCCACAGCGGTGGCGTACTCGACCGCGGCCGGCTCGTTGACCGTCATCGGCTGGTAGAGCGTGCGCAGCCGGGCGCCCCGGCGCAGCAGGGCGAGGTCCTGGACGCGGGCGACCGCGAGGCCCTCGGGGTTGCGCGGGCCGGGCTGCGCGGTGAGCACCTCCTGGCTGCTCTCGGAGACCAGCTCGGCGATCCGGTGGCGGATCCGGTCCTGGCCGACCACGACGGCCGGCTGGGCCGGTTCGGCGGCGTCCCGCGGGACGGCGTCGTAGGCGCGGGTGAGGCCGCCGAGGCTGTCGGGGAGCCGTTCGGCCTGGAGCAGCAGCCTGGTCGCGCTGGCCCGCAGTTCGCTGCTCATCCGTTCGCTCACCGAGCGGGGGCTGACCGCGACGTAGGCCTTGTCGATGATGTTGGGGATCACCAGTCCGGTGCGCAGCAGCTGGTCCAGCGCGGGCCGCTCGGCCTCGGGCACGTCGGTGAAGGGGACGCGGCCGCCGGCCGTCAGGATGGTCAGGTAGAGCCCTCGGGCCGCCTCGTCGGGGAACGGGGCCCCGGCCGTCTCCGCAGCCATCCCGGTACCTCCTCGCCGATCGCCGCAGGCCGTCATGGCCATGATCTCAGCGGCGTCGGCCGACGTGTCCCCCGGGATGCCACGTCCCGGGGAACCCGTCGATCTCGCGCCAGGATCCGGGGACCCCGGCGAGGCGGAGCAGCAACGCCTCGCCGGCACCGGATCCGGGGCCATCACCACACATGGCGTCCCGGCCGGGGCCCCACCTCGTCTCACCGGCGCGCGGACGCACCGGTGTCCCCCGTGGTGGGACAAGTCACCTGTCCCGGGCTGCGGTTGCCCGGACGACCTTGGCGTGTTCCCAACCTTCACAGCAGGGGGGGCTGCGAACAAGGGGCGCCCGGCTGCAGGTTCCCGCAAGTGCAGGAACCTGCAGCCGGGCGCGGGCCCGGGACCTCCCGACGGTCCGTCAGGTGGACTGGACCGGTCCCAGCAGGCGGCCGTCCCGCAGCCCCGCCAGGGTGCGCACCGAGGCCACCGCCCAGGCCGTGACGAGCAGCAGGTAGAGCGCCACCGCGAGGCCGGTGAAGCCGTCGAACCCGGTGTGCCGGGCCAGGCCAGCGGCTCCGGTGACCAGGGTGCCGACCGGGAAGGTGAAGGCCCACCAGGTCATCGCGAAGGGCATCTCGGCCCGCAGCGCCCGCAGGTTGGCGGCCAGCGCCACGGCCAGCCAGAGCATCGCGAAGCCGATCGTGGAGACCCCGTAGAGGACCGCGAAGCCCACCGCGAAGGAGGCCAGTTCGGGGGCCGTGCCCTTGGCCGCGTCGGCCAGCTGGTTCACCGCGGTGGTGGACTGGCCGAGCGGGCCGAGCACCAGGAAGAGCGAGGGGGTCAGCACCAGCGCGGGCAGCTTGCTGTGCACCAGCCCGGCGAAGACCACCGGCAGCAGCACCAGGGTGGCCAGCAGACTGGCCCCGAAGAGCGCGTAGCAGCCGTACAGCATGGCCGGCCGCAGCCCCTCGGGCAGGTGCGGCACCAGCACCGGGCCGAGCGCGGCGGAGACCATCGGCGCCACCACGGGCAGCAGCCAGGTGGGGTTGGCCTCCAGCGGGGACAGCCGGTGCCGGGTGATCATCAGGTACGGGATGCCGAAGGCCACCACCACCGCGTACAGGGTGCCCACGGTCCACAGCACCAGGTCGGCGGCGAGCGCGGCCTGACCGCCGATCAGCCGGGAGCCGAGCACCTCGGTGCCGTAGCCGACCGCCAGCAGGGCCATCGGCGGGCAGCCGTAGAAGACGGCGGTGGCCGGGTTGTCCAGCAGCTGCTCGCGGGCCGCCTCGCGGTGCTTGGTGAAGTGCACCAGCCGCCCGGCCACCAGCACCAGCAGGGCCACCGCAGAGAGCGCCCAGACCGCCTCGCCGAAGCCGATCAGGCCCGGCAGGGCGAGCGGCAGCGCGGCGGCCCCGTTGGCCACGATGGCCGTGCCCATCACGGCGGCGTACCAGTTGGGGCCGAGCCGGGAGAGGTCGAGGCCGTAGCCGGCGAGGGTGCGGGGTGCGGTGATCGTGGCCATGCCTCCACGGTGCGCCCCGCGCACCGCCGCCGGTAGCGCGGCCGGATGGATGGCGGCATAGCCTGGCCCTATGGCCCTCTCCCCGCACGTCCCCGAACTCGGCGCCCTGGAACTGCTGCTCGCGGTGGCGAGACTCGGCAGCGTCGGACGGGCCGCGGCCGAACTGGGGGTCAGTCAGCCCGCCGCCAGCGCCCGGATCAAGGGCATGGAGCAGCAGATCGGCGTCCCGCTGCTGGACCGCTCCCCGCGCGGCTCCCGGCCCACCGAGGCCGGCCGGCTGGTGGTCGAGTGGGCCCGCAACGTGGTCGAGGCCGCCGAGGCCCTGGACGCCGGGATCGACGCCCTGCGCGGCCGCCGCGACTCCCGGCTCACCGTGGTCGCCAGCCTCACCGTCGCCGAGTACCTGATGCCCGGCTGGCTGCTCGCCCTGCACCAGGTCAGCCCCGACACCGCCGTCACCCTGCGCACCGCCAACTCCGCCGACGTCGCCGCCCACGTCCTCGGCGGCGACGCCGACCTCGGCTTCGTCGAGGGCCCGACCACCCCGCCCGGCCTGCACGGCGCGGTGGTCGCCGCCGACCGGCTGGTGGTCGTGGTCGCCCCCGGCCACCCCTGGGCCCGCCGCCGCAGCCCGCTCACCGGCACCGAACTGGCCGCCACCCCGCTGGTCCTGCGCGAGCCCGGCTCGGGCACCCGGGAGGTCTTGGAGCAGGCGCTCGCCCCGTACGGCGGCACCGCCGCGCCGCGGCTGGAGCTGGCCTCCTCGACCGCGCTCAAGGCCGCCGCGATGACCGGCGCCGGGCCGGTCTGCCTGAGCGAACTCGCCGTCACCGAGGAGCTCGCCACCGGCCGCCTGGTCGCCGTCCCGGTCGAGGGCGTGGACCTCCACCGGCCCCTCCGCGCCGTCTGGCCCGCCGGCCACCGCCCCGCCGGGCCCGCCCGGGAGCTGCTGGGACTGACACGCAAACGCTGACGCCCGGAAGGCAGCGACCCGGGGGCGCGGGGAACTGCGCGCAGGGGAACGGCACCACGTGCAACTGGCTCGCATGCCCCGATCCAACGCCGGTCCGCCTTCCGAACTCGCGCCCGCGCGGCGGAGCCGCACATCAGCAGAGCCCCGCGCCCCGGGGTGACCACCTACCAAAGCAAGGTTGAGCGCGCTAGACTCAACTTGTCGTACACCACTCGAGTCAAAGAGGAGCACGCCAGTAGTGGACGCCAGCAAGTTCACCAGCAAGACCCAGGACGCCCTGTCCGCCGCGATCCGACAGGCCAGCGCCGCAGGTAACCCGGACGTCAAGCCGGTGCACATCCTGCTGGCGCTGCTGGAGCAGCCGGAGGGCGTCGCCCGCCCCCTGCTCGAAGCGGTCGGCGCGGACGTCACCGCCGTCACCGCCGCCGCCAAGCGGCAGGCCACAGCCCTCCCCAGCGCCCAGGGCTCCACCGTCTCCGCCCCGCAGCTGGCCCGCGACACCCTCGCGGTGCTGACCGAGGCCGGCAAGCGGGCCGAGGACCTGGACGACCAGTACCTCTCCACCGAGCACCTGTTGGTCGGCCTGGCCGCCGAGGGCGGCCAGGTGGCCGAGCTGCTCAAGGACCACGGCGCCACTCCGAAGGCGCTGCTGGCCGCGTTCAAGGACGTCCGCGGCTCGGCCCGCGTCACCTCCGCCGACCCGGAGGGCACGTACAAGGCGCTGGAGAAGTACGGCACCGACCTGACCCAGGCGGCCCGCGACGGCAAGCTGGACCCGGTGATCGGCCGGGACCAGGAGATCCGCCGGGTGATCCAGGTGCTCTCCCGCCGGACCAAGAACAACCCGGTGCTGATCGGCGACCCGGGCGTCGGCAAGACCGCCGTGGTCGAGGGCCTGGCCCAGCGGATCGTCGCGGGCGACGTGCCCGAGTCGCTGCGCGGCAAGCGGCTGGTCTCGCTCGACCTGGGCGCGATGGTGGCCGGGGCCAAGTACCGCGGCGAGTTCGAGGAGCGGCTGAAGGCCGTCCTGAACGACATCAAGGCCAGCGACGGACAGGTCGTCACCTTCATCGACGAGCTGCACACCATGGTCGGCGCGGGCGCCGGCGGCGACTCCGCGATGGACGCGGGGAACATGCTCAAGCCGATGCTGGCCCGCGGCGAGCTGCGGATGGTCGGCGCGACCACGCTGGACGAGTACCGCGAGCGGATCGAGAAGGACCCGGCGCTGGAGCGCCGCTTCCAGCAGGTGCTGGTCGGCGAGCCGGGCGTCGAGGACACCATCGCCATCCTGCGCGGCCTGAAGGGCCGTTACGAGGCGCACCACAAGGTGCAGATCGCGGACGCCGCCCTGGTGGCCGCGGCCACCCTCTCCAACCGGTACATCACCGCCCGCTTCCTGCCGGACAAGGCCATCGACCTGGTGGACGAGGCCGCCTCCCGGCTCCGGATGGAGATCGACTCCTCCCCGGTCGAGATCGACCAGCTCCAGCGCTCGGTCGACCGGCTGCGGATGGAGGAGCTGGCGCTGGAGAAGGAGTCCGACCCGGCCTCGGTGGACCGGCTGGAGCGGCTGCGCCGCGACCTGGCCGACAAGCAGGAGCAGTTGAGCGCGCTCAACGCCCGGTGGGAGCAGGAGAAGAAGTCCCTCAACCGGGTCGGCGAGCTCAAGGAGCGCCTGGACGACCTGCACGGAGCGCTCGAACGCGCCCAGCGGGACGGCGACTTCGAGCGCGCCTCCAAGCTGATGTACGCCGAGGTGCCGGCCGCCGAGCGCGAGCTGGCCGAGGCCCAGCAGCACGCCAAGGACGAGGACGCCTCCGACTCGATGGTCAAGGAGGAGGTCGGCCCGGACGACGTGGCCGACGTGGTGGCCTCCTGGACGGGTATCCCGGCCGGCCGGCTGCTGGAGGGCGAGAGCGCCAAACTCCTGCGCATGGAGGAGGAGTTGGGCCGCCGCCTGATCGGCCAGAGCGAGGCCGTGGGCGCCGTCGCGGACGCCGTGCGGCGCACCCGCTCCGGCATCGCCGACCCGGACCGGCCGACCGGCTCCTTCCTCTTTCTCGGCCCCACCGGCGTCGGCAAGACCGAACTCGCCAAGGCCCTGGCCGACTTCCTCTTCGACGACGAGCGGGCCATGGTCCGGATCGACATGAGCGAGTACGGCGAGAAGCACTCGGTCTCCCGGCTGGTCGGCGCCCCGCCCGGGTACGTCGGCTACGAGGAGGGCGGCCAGCTCACCGAGGCGGTCCGCCGCCGCCCGTACAGCGTGGTGCTGCTGGACGAGGTCGAGAAGGCCCACCCCGAGGTCTTCGACGTGCTGCTCCAGGTGCTCGACGACGGCCGGCTGACGGACGGTCAGGGCCGGACGGTGGACTTCCGCAACGCCATCCTGATCCTCACCTCCAACCTGGGCAGCCAGTACCTGGTCGACCCGGCCACCCCGGAGGACCGGAAGAAGCAGCTGGTGCTGGACACCGTCCGCTCCGCCTTCAAGCCCGAGTTCCTCAACCGGCTCGACGACATCGTGGTCTTCGACCCGCTGGGCACCGCGGAGCTCAGCCGGATCGTCGACCTCCAGGTCGCCGCGCTCGGCGCCCGGCTGCGCGACCGCCGGCTCACCCTGGAGGTCACCCCGGCCGCCCGCGACTGGCTGGCGCTCACCGGCTACGACCCGGCCTACGGGGCCCGGCCGCTGCGCCGCCTGGTGCAGTCCGCGATCGGCGACCAGCTGGCCCGCGCCATCCTCTCCGGCCAGGTGCACGACGGGGACACCGTGGTGGTCGAGCAGGACGAGGCCGGCGACCGCCTGACGGTCCGCGCGCAGGCCCCCGGCACGGGCCTGCGGAAGTGATCCGGGGCGCCGCCGGAGCACGTTCGCCCAGGGAGTAGTGGAGTTCGCGGCCCGGGCCCGGTAGGCCCTGTGTCCCGGGCCGCGAATGAGGCAGGATGGGTCCCGGAAGGGCGGCCCCTCACAGTTCGCCACCTCCTCGTGCACTGAGAAAAGGACCCCCGATGAGCATCGACCCGTCGTCCATTCCCTCCTTCGGCGCCCCGCAGGGCGGCGGCCAGCCGGCCCCCCAGGGCCCGCCGCCGGTCGTCGTGCCGGACCAGGCCCTGGTCGGCCAGCTGCTGGACCAGATGCAGCTCAAGCACGTGGTCGACGAGGAGGGTGACCTCACCGCTCCCTGGGAGGGCTTCCGGGTCTACTACATGTTCCGCGGCGAGCAGAAGGAGCTCTTCGCGGTCCGTGCCTTCTACGACCGCGCCTACCCGCTCGAGGACAAGGGCGAGATCCTCGACCTCATCGACGAGTGGAACCGCGAGACCCTCTGGCCCAAGGTCTACACCCACACCCACGAGGACGGCGTGGTCCGCCTGATCGGCGAGTCCCAGATGATCGTCGGCACCGGCGTCAACCTGGAGTACTTCGTCACCACCACCGCCAACTGGACCCAGGCCGCAGTCGGCTTCGAGCAGTGGATCGTCGAGCGCCTCGGCCTCCAGAAGGAGATCGAGGAGGGCGAGGGCGGCGACGCCGCCGCCCCCACCGACGAGAGCTGATCCAGCGCTCCGGAAGGCCCGTCTCCCCCGGGAGGCGGGCCTTTCCCGTACCCGCAGGGCGTCCCCTTGCCCCGCCCCTCCCCCGCCGCGAGGATGGCCCCGATTTCCACGAACCGTGAGGAGCACCTGATGGGTACGAGGCCGCTGCTGAACCGCAGTCTGGCGGGCATGGGGACGACGATCTTCGCGGAGATGTCCGCCCTCGCCGTCACCACCGGTTCGATCAACCTCGGGCAGGGCTTCCCGGACACCGACGGCCCGGCCGAGATCGCCCGGGCCGCGGCCGATGCCGTGCTGACCGGGAAGGGCAACCAGTACCCGCCCGGCCCCGGGATCCCCGAGCTCCGCCACGCGATCGCCGAGCACCAGCAGCGGCTCTACGGCCTGTCCTACGACCCCGACCGCGAGGTGCTGGTCACGGCCGGCGCGACCGAGGCGATCGCCGCCTCGCTGCTCGCCCTGCTGGAGCCGGGCGACGAGGTGATCGCGATGGAGCCGTTCTACGACTCCTACGCCGCCTGCATCGCGATGGCCGGCGCCACCCGGGTGCCGCTCACCCTCCGCGCCCCGGACTTCCGCCCCGACCTGGACGGGCTCCGCGCCAAGGTCACCCCGCGCACCCGGCTGCTGCTGATCAACACCCCGCACAACCCGACCGGCACCGTCCTGACCGCCGACGAGCTCCGCGCGATCGCCGAACTGGCCGTCGAGCACGACCTGTTGGTGGTCACCGACGAGGTCTACGAGCACCTGGTGTACGGCCCCGCCGCCCACCACCCGATCGCCGCCCTGCCCGGCATGCGCGAGCGCACCGTCTCGATCTCCTCGGCCGGCAAGACCTTCTCCTTCACCGGCTGGAAGGTCGGCTGGGTGACCGGCTCCCCCGAGCTGGTGGCCGCCGTCCGCACCGCCAAGCAGTACCTCACCTTCGTCAGCGCGGGCCCGTTCCAGTACGCCGTGGCCGACGCGCTCCGCCTGCCCGACGCCTACTTCGACGGCTTCCGGAGCGACCTGCTGCGCAAGCGCGACCTGCTCGCCGACGGCCTGGCGGCGGCCGGCTTCGAGGTCTACCGCCCGCAGGGCACCTACTTCATCACCACCGACATCACCCCGCTCGGCGAGACCGACGGCCTGGAGTTCTGCCGCAAGCTGCCCGAGCGCTGCGGCCTGGTGGCGATCCCGAACGCGGTGTTCTACGACGACCCCGAGGCCGGCCGCAGCCAGGTCCGCTGGGCCTTCTGCAAGAAGGACGAGGTCCTGGAGGAGGCCGTCACCCGTCTGCGCAGGCTCTGACGGCCCCTCACCGTGCGCCCCAGCGCACGAGGGTGGTGAACGGCGCACGCTCCGGTGAAGGGGGCGCGCGCCGTTCAGAGTCGTGCACCGGGTTGATCACACCAGGGTAGAGGGTGTAGCCAGAACGGTGAATGCCGGGCAAAGCTGGGTAAATCCCTGACGGACCCGGAGAATTCGTGCTTCTCTGCTGCTGAATCTCCAGCCGGAATCCTTCCTTCCACGGTCGGCCGCGCCACGGACCGCACAGCTTCGAACAGCCCCGACGCCAACGCCGGGCCGGAGGCTGACGGCGGGCGCGCACGGAGCTGAAACGCGGAGCCCAGCATGCTCACCACACTGCAGACCTCCTACACGGACACCCGAGCCGGTGACCTGGCCTGGTGCCTGGGCGGCAGTCCGCTGCCCGCGCTCGCCGTGCGGGACCTGAGACTCGACCGCATCGGCAGCACGCCGCCCGGTCGGCTCGCCGGCGGGACGCTGCAACTCAGGCTGCTCGGGGCCTCCCACCAGGTGATCCTGGCGGCCGGCCCCGGTGAGTGCCTGGAGACGGTGGCCTGCCTGCCGGGCCGTCAGACCCCGCTGCCCGCCCGGGTGGCCAAACAGGTCGGCGGCTGGGAGTACGAGTTCGCGGCCCGGATCGAGGAGCTCTCCCCGCACGTCTTCGCGGCCCGGGCGCAGGAGCTGCTCGCCCTGGTCGAGGGCCACCCGTACGCGCTGGCCGGGGTCTTCCCCGGGGACCCGAGCGCCTTCACCGCGCTGGTCGCGCACGGCGACGAGCAGCGGGTCCTCTGGCGGACCTGGCACGCCTACCCGCAGGAGGGCCGGCTGGTCTGCACCCGGTCCTCGTTGACGGTCTTCGCAAACGCGTCCGAGCCGGACCGTCCGACAGGTAGCCCATGGTGATGAAACGTCAATTCTCTGCACCGTCAAGTCCGTCGAATGGGTGCAGCGGTCGGCCGCTCGCCTCGCCTAGCGTTTGTTCGTGATCAACCATCCACCGGGCCCACCCCTCAGTCCGCTCCCCGCACCCGACGACCCGGCCGGTCTGGCCGTGATCGGGGCGAGCGCGGTCCGGGCCCGGGACGCCGCCCGCCCGGTGCCGCTGCGCGGCCGGGCCCGGGCGGCCCGGCTGCTGGTGCTGCTCGCGGCCTTCGTCTGCGCCGCCTGCGGCCTGGTGTACGAACTGGAGCTGGTCGCCCTCGGCGGCCAGCTCCTCGGCGACACCACCACCCAGACCTCGGTGGTGCTCTCCGTGATGGTCTTCGCGATGGGCGTCGGCTCGCTGCTCGCCAAACGGCTCACCCGCCGACCCGCCGCCTCCTTCGCCCTGGTCGAGTGCGCACTGGCCCTCACCGGCGGCACCTCCGTGCTCCTCCTCTACTGGGCCTGGGCCCGCCTGGACCACCACGGGGCGACGCTCGCCGGGGTGGTCGTCGCCACCTTCCTGATCGGTGTGCTGATCGGCGCCGAGATCCCGCTGCTGATGACCCTGATCCAGCGCATCCGCCGGGAGGACGCCGGCCGCGCCGCCGCCGACCTGTTCGCCGCCGACTACGTCGGCGCGCTGGTCGGCGGGCTGGCCTTCCCCTTCGTCCTGCTCCCCCAGCTCGGCCAGAGCACCGGCGCCCTGCTCACCGGTGCGGTCAACGCCGTCGCCGGGGCCGCCGTGGTGCTCCGGCTGTTCCGTGACGAGGTGTCACCCCGCACCCGGGTCCTGCTCTGGGCCGGCTGCGGCCTGGTGCTGCTCGCCCTCGCCGTCGCCGCCGCCTGCACCGACGCCATCGAACGCGCCGCCCGCCAGGCCATCTACGGCGCCCAGGTCCGCCTCGCCCTGCACGGCCGGCTCCAGGAGATCGTCCTCACCGGCGACGCCGACCCCACCGCCGTCTCCGCCGTCGGCTCCGCCACCCGGGTCCCGCCCCAGCGCGGGCCGTTGGAGCTCTACCTCGACGGACGGCTCGCCGTCTGCGGCCCCGACGAGTACCGGGAGCACGAGGCCCTCGCCCACCCCGCCCTCGGCGGCGGCCCCGCCGGGCGGGTCCTGCTGCTCGGCGGCGGCGACGGCCTCGCCCTGCGCGAGGTGCTGCGGCACCCGACGGTCCGCTCCGTGGTGCTGGTCGAACCCGACCCCGTCCTGGCCGACCTGGCCCGGCACGACCCGGCCCTCGCCGCCCTCGGCGAGCACTCGCTGGCCGACCCCCGGGTCCGGCTGGTGACGGGCGAGCCGCTGCGGTGGCTGCGCGGGGCCGACGGGTCGTACGACGTGGTGCTCAGCGAGCTGCGCGGGCGGCCGTACGACACCCAGGAGTTCTACGGGCTGGCCGCGCGGCTGCTGGCCCCCGGCGGGCGGATCGCCGTCCGGGCCGAGGAGCTCTGGCCGGCCGAGGCCACCCTCCGGGCGGCCGGGCTGCGGACCGCCCCCTACCCCGCGGCCGACGGCCCCCGCCACTGCCCGCGCGGCCCCGGCACCCCCGCCACCTTCGTCCTCGCCGCCCGCACCCCGCCCGCCCTCACCCTCACCGCCCCCACCCGCTCCCTCACCCCCGACCGCCTCCGCACCTCCGCCGCCGCCCTCGCCACCGCCCGCCCCGACCCCCTCCCCGCCCCGCGCACCCTCCTCGGCTGATCCGCGGAGCGGCCCGCAGGGGCGCGAGGAACTGCGCGAGTACGGAAGGCGGACCAGTGCTGGGTCGGGTCAGCCGAGCCAGTTGCACGTGCTGCCGTTCCCCCGCGCGCAGTTCCCCGCGCCCCCGGCATCACCACGTACATCCGCCGCGGCCCCCGATCGGACCTGGTGCGCGCAGCCTCTGCTCGACCGCCACCCCGGGTGGGTAGGCTCGACGGCATGGAGCATGAGGTTGTCGTCCAGCTGCCCGCCGCCACCGTCCAGGAGGCCCTGCGGGACCAGGAGCTGGTGTCCCGCTGCGTCCCCGGGCTGACCACCGACGAGGAGCCGGGCGGCGCCGCCCGGCTGCGTCTGCGGATCGGCGGCTCGACCATCACCTACCGCGGCGAGCTCTCGCTGATCGAGGGCCGCGAGGGCGTGCTGACCGTCCTGGCGGAGGGTCAGGAGGCGCGCGGCACCGGCGAGGTGACCGCCACCGTCCGCCTCTCGGTGCAGCCCACCGCCGAGGACGACGAGAAGTCCTGCACCCTCCGCTTCACCGGTGACCTGTCCGCCACCGGCCGCCTCACCGAGTTCGACGCCGCCACCCTGGGCACCACCGGCCGCCGTCTGCTGGACCGCTTCGCGGCCGAGCTCGCGGCCGAGCTGAGCGGGGCCGAGCCTCCGGAGGCCACCGTGGTCTACCTGGAGGACCACGCGGCCGGCTTCGGCGCCGACCTGGACGACGACCTCTCCGACCTGATCGCCTTCACCGAGGACGACCTCCCCGCGGACGCCGTCCTCCCCGAACCCACCGCCGCCGAGCCGGAGCGGCAGGCCGAGCCGGAGCCCGCGTTCGACTACCTGGCCGACCCGGCCGCCGCCTCCGGCCCGGTCCGCCGCAGCATCGTCGGCCGTTCGGCCGAGGAGGTGGACCACGCCCCGCCGCGCGGCCGCTACGCCCCGGCCCTGCCGGCCCGCAGCGCGCGGGCCCGGGCGGCCAGCCGCTGGGGCGGCCCGGAGGTGGTCGCCGCGAGCGACCGGAACCCGCTGCCCTGGGTGATCGGCGGCGGCGCGGTGCTGCTCGGCGGCGCGGTGGTCCTGGTCCGCGCCCTGCGCAGGCGCTGACCGGAGTCCGCGTACCGCGCCCGTAGACTGACTGTCCATGAGCAACGACCGCGACGCCCTGCTGGCGCAGATCAAGGACAAGGCCGTCGTGCACGGCAAGGTCACCCTCTCCTCCGGCAAGGAGGCCGACTACTACGTCGACCTCCGCCGGATCACCCTGGACGCCGAGGCCGCCCCGCTGGTCGGCTCGGTCATGCTGGACGCCTCCGCGCACCTGGAGTACGACGCGGTCGGCGGCCTGACCCTGGGCGCCGACCCGGTGGCCGCCGCGATGCTGCACGCCGCCGCCGCCCGCGGCCGGAAGCTGGACGCCTTCGTGGTCCGCAAGGCGGGCAAGGCGCACGGCCTGCAGCGCCGGATCGAGGGCCCGGACGTGAAGGGCCGCCGGGTGCTGGCGGTCGAGGACACCTCCACCACCGGCGGCTCGGTGCTGACCGCCGTCGAGGCGCTCCGCGAGGCGGGCGCCGAGGTGGTCGGCGTCGCGGTGATCGTCGAGCGCGGCGCGGCCCCGGCCATCGCCGAGGCGGGCCTGGAGTACGTCACCGCCTACGACCTGGACGACCTGGGTCTCTGACGGACGACCACATGACGGTGGCCCGCCGCTCCACGTGTTTCACGTGAAACGGCGGGCCACTCGCGCGTGACGGGGGATCAGCCCTTGCGGTGCCGGCCGTTGCCGGTCGCCTCGGCCGGGGCCTGCTCGGCGGTGGCAGCGCCCGCCTTCTTCTTCTTGCGCTCGCGCCAGACCTCGATGAAGACCGGGGAGAGCGAGACCAGGATGATCAGCAGCATCGCCGGGATCAGGTACTTGTCGATCACGGGCGCCAGCTGGTCACCGGTGAAGTAGCCGATCAGCAGCATGGACTCGGTCCACAGCAGGCCGCCGATCACGTTCCAGACGAAGAAGGTCTTGGCCGGCATCTCCAGCACGCCCGCGACCGGGTTCAGGAAGGTCCGCACGATCGGGATGAAGCGGGCCAGCACCACGGCCTTGGCCGGGCCGAACTTGTCGAAGTACTCCTCGGCCTTCACCACGAACTCGCGGCGGAAGATCTTCGAATCCGGCTTGTCGAACATCTTGGGCCCGACCTTGACCCCGAACAGGTGCCCCAGCTGGGCCCCGGCGATGGCGCAGAGCGGGGCACCGATCAGCAGGGCCGCGATCGACATCTGCGCCCCCTCCCCGAGCACCTTCTCGGCGGCGCTGGAGGCGGCCACGCCGGCCAGGATGAGCAGCGAGTCGCCCGGGAAGAAGAACCCGACCAGCAGGCCGGTCTCGGCGAAGATGATCGCCAGGATGCCGATCACACCGACCGATGCGACGAGCGATTTGGCGTCGAGCAGATTGACGGCGAGCTGGTTGTAGTCCACGGGCGCAGGATAGCGCCCCGCCCTTACGGGGGGCTGAAGGTCCCTCCCGCCCCGGGGACCTCCGACCCCTCTCCCGACACCGTCCGTCCCAACCAGCGGGCCCATGGGTGTCTCCGGGGGTCGAGTCTGGGAAGATGGCACAGGTGTCCGGCCCGCGGTCGCACCCACCCTCAGTGCACACCGCGACGGACTCCGTCGAACCGGGGTACCGGAGCCGCACCGCAGAGCCGCGACGGCAGCCGGCACCGCGCGTCGTACCGAAGGCGTACCGAGCGTCGGACAGGTCGTCCGTACGCCGAGCACCGACAGGAGCGAATTCGCATGCCCATCGCAACTCCCGAGGTCTACAACGAGATGCTCGACCGGGCCAAGGCGGGCAAGTTCGCCTACCCGGCCATCAACGTCACCTCGTCGCAGACGCTGCACGCCGCCCTGCGCGGCTTCGCCGAGGCCGAGAGCGACGGCATCATCCAGATCTCGACCGGTGGCGCGGAGTTCCTCGGCGGCCAGCACAGCAAGGACATGGTCACCGGCGCGGTCGCGCTGGCCGAGTTCGCCCACATCGTGGCGGCCAAGTACGACATCACCGTCGCGCTGCACACCGACCACTGCCCCAAGGACAAGCTGGACGCCTACGTCCGCCCGCTGATCGCGGTCTCCGCCGAGCGCGTGGCCCAGGGCCGCAACCCGCTCTTCCAGTCGCACATGTGGGACGGTTCGGCCGAGACCCTGGCCGACAACCTGGCCATCGGCCAGGAGCTGCTGGCCCAGGCCGCCGCCGCGAAGATCATCCTCGAGGTCGAGATCACCCCGACCGGCGGCGAGGAGGACGGCGTCACCCACGAGATCAACGACGAGCTCTACACCACGGTGAACGACGCCGTCCGCACCGCCGAGGCGCTCGGCCTGGGCGAGAAGGGCCGCTACCTGCTGGCCGCCTCGTTCGGCAACGTGCACGGCGTCTACAAGCCGGGCAACGTCGTGCTGAAGCCGGAGCTCCTGCGCGACCTGCAGGACGAGATCGGCAAGCAGTACGGCAAGCAGGACCCGTTCGACTTCGTCTTCCACGGCGGCTCCGGCTCCACCGCCGAGGAGATCGCCACCGCGCTGGAGAACGGCGTCGTGAAGATGAACCTCGACACCGACACCCAGTACGCCTTCACCCGCCCGGTGGTGGCGCACATGTTCAGCAACTACGACGGTGTGCTGAAGGTCGACGGCGAGGTCGGCAAGAAGAACACCTACGACCCGCGCACCTGGGGCAAGCTGGCCGAGGCCGGCATGGCCGCCCGCGTGCTCGAGGCCGCGCAGCAGCTGCGCTCGGCCGGCAAGCGCATCAAGTAAGGCGCACCGGAACGACGGAGCCCCGGCCCTCCAAGGGCCGGGGCTCCCGCGCGTCCGACGACCACCGCGTCGGCAGGACTACTGCTTCAGCTCGGCGTAGGCCTCGGCGCTGCTGTCCTTGAGGAACTGCCAGCAGCGCTCGGCCTCCTCGGTCTCCTTGATCGACTCGGCGGCCCGGGCCAGCGCGGCCAGGCAGCGCAGGAAGCCCCGGTTGCCCCGGTGCTCCCACGGCACCGGGCCGTGGCCCTTCCAGCCCGCCCGCCGCAGCGAGTCCAGCCCGCGGTGGTAGCCGGTGCGGGCGTAGGCGTAGGACTCGACCACGCGGCCGGCGTCGTAGGCGTCGTCGGCCAGCATCGCCCAGGCCAGCGAGAAGGTCGGGAACGCGGCCGCCACCTGGGTCGGCGAGGCCGACTCCTCGCCCAGCATCCGGTAGGGCTGCTCGTCCTCGGTCAGCCTGGTCGGTTCGGGGCCTCCGAGGAGGTTCTGGTGAATACTCATGCCTGCCAGTCTGCCCGTTCGGCGGTACGGCTGTCGCCTCCCTCCCGGCTTCCCCACGGGTTCTGCCCGGGGCACCGCCGCCCGGGCACCACCGCCCGCCCCCGGCGGCACTCCGGTCGCGGGGAACCGCACCCGCGACGGGTATCGTCCTGAACGACAGTGCGACGAGTCCTGCCAGGCGACCAGAGAGCATCCGCAGTGCGATCCAACCCCAGGAGCACCCCGGCCCCCCGCGCTCGGCGCGCGGGTGCCCCCGCGCCGAGCCGACGGCGGGCCGCCGCCGCGCGGCGCCGGCAGCAGGCGGCCCGGCGGCGGCTGGTGCTGCTGGTGGGGCTGACCGGGGCGCTGGCCGTGCTCGGGATCGCCGCGTTCGACCTCGTCGGCTCCGACGGCGGGCCCTCCGCGCCCGCCACCACCCAGGCCCGGGCCGTCCCGGCCGCCGAGGGCTCCCCGGCCGCCCAGCCGCCCGCCCCCGCGCCCTCGCCCTCACCCACTCCCAGCCCCACCCCGACCGCGGTGGTCGAGAAGGGCAAGGGCACCTTCAGCACGGTGCGCGCCAACGGCCCGGTGGTCGGCAAGGGCGCGACCCTGCGCAAGTACAAGGTGGAGGTGGAGGACGGCATCGGCATCGACGCCGCCACCGCCACCGACCAGGTGCAGAAGATCCTGGCCGACAAGCGCGGCTGGACCGCCGACGGCAAGCACTCCTTCCAGCTGGTCGCCTCCGGCGCGGCCGACTTCGCGGTGAAGATCGCCTCCCCCGGCACCGTGGACGCGGTCTGCGCCAAGGCCGGCCTCGACACCGGCGGCGAGGTGAACTGCAACGTCGGCGGCGCCGTCATGGTCAACACCAAGCGCTGGACGGCCGGCTCCCCGCAGTTCAGCGGCCCGATCGAGGAGTACCGGGCCCTGATCGTCAACCATGAGGTCGGCCACTTCATCGGCCACGGCCACGAGGGCTGTTCCGGCGCCGGGAAGCCGGCGCCGGCGATGATGCAGCAGATCTACGGCCTGGAGGGCTGCGTCTCCAACGCCTGGCCGTACGGGGCGGACGGCAAGTACATCTCGGGCCCGCCCCGCAAGTGAGCTGACGCCGCCTCAGGCCGAGGGCACCGCCTCAGGCCGGGGGCACCGGATCAGCCCAGCACCGGGAGGTACGCCGAGAGGTCGCTGCGCTCGCCGCTGGCGGTCAGCTCGGCGGCGCCCTCGGCCTCGGCCCAGGAGGTGCGGCCGGTGGCCAGCCGGATCCAGGTGAGCGGGTCGGTCTCGACCACGTTGGGCGGGGTGCCGCGGGTGTGGCGGGGGCCCTCGACGGCCTGGACGACGGCGAACGGCGGGATCCGCAGCTCGACCGCGCCGCCGGGCACCCGGTGGGCGAGGGCGTCGGCCAGCAGGCGGGTGACGGCGGCCAGTGCCTGCCGGTCGTGCGGGAAGGCGGGCAGCTCCAGCGCGGCCGCCAGGTCGTCCGCGTGCACCACGGTCTCGACCAGCCGGGTGACCAGGAAGTCGGTAACCAGGATCGGGCCGAAGCGGATCACGAAGCGGCGGGCCGGGTCGGCCGCCTCGGGCCGGTCCAGGGTGGCGAGCAGCAGGTCGCAGGCGGCGTCGAACTCCTTGGCCACCTCGGCCGGGGAGCCCGCGAAGGCGCCCTCGGCGTGCTCGATCACGGCGGCCGAGATGGCCTCCGCGGCGGTCCTGGTCAGGCCGGGCCACTCGACCAGCGGGATGGCGGCCCCGGCGGGCACCGGCTCGTCCAGGTGCCGGGGCAGCCAGTCCAGGCAGAAGCCCAGGTGGGCGACGAGCTGACGGACGTTCCACTCCCCCAGCCGGGTCGGCCGGGCCAGCAGCTCCTCGGCGTCCGGCCGGGCGCACAGCTCGCTGACGGCGGCGCGCAGCGCCTCGGTCTGCCCGGCCAGCGCGGCCCGCACCTTGGCGGGGTCGTAACTGCGGGCCTTCTTCGCGGAGTTCGCCATTGCGCGAGCGTACAGCGAAGGGGCGGCCCGACCGGGCCGCCCCTTCACCAGGTGAGACGCCGTCAGGCGAGCAGCGCCTCGATCACACCGGTGTGCGCGTCCTTCAGCTCGGCCAGCGAGACCTCGAACTGGCCCTGGACCTCCAGGACGTCACCGTCGACCACGCCGATCCGGGTGGCGGGCAGGCCACGGGCGCCGCACATGTCGTTGAACCGGAGCTCCTCGCTGCGCGGCACGGCGACCACGGCGCGGCCGGCCGACTCGGAGAACAGGAACACGAACGGGTCCATGCCCTCGGGGACCACGACGCGCGCGCCGTTGCCGCCCTTGAGGCAGCTCTCCACCAGGGCCTGGCCCAGGCCGCCGTCGGAGAGGTCGTGGGCCGCGTCGACCATGCCGTCCCGGGAGGCGGCGATCAGGATCTCGCCGAGCAGGCGCTCGCGCTCCAGGTCCAGCTTGGGCGGCAGGCCGCCGAGGTGGCCGTGCACGACCTCGGTCCAGGCCGAGCCGCCGAGCTCGTCCTCGGTGTCGCCGAGCAGGTAGAGCAGCTGCCCCTGCTCGCCGAAGCCGATGGGCGTGCGGCGGGTGACGTCGTCGATGACGCCGAGCACCGCGACCACGGGGGTCGGGTGGATGGCGACCTCGCCGGTCTGGTTGTACAGCGAGACGTTGCCGCCGGTGACCGGGGTGCCGAGCACCAGGCAGGCGTCGGCCAGGCCGCGGGTCGCCTCGGCGAACTGCCACATCACGTCCGGGTCCTCGGGGGAGCCGAAGTTGAGGCAGTCGGAGACGGCGAGCGGCTTGGCGCCGCCGGCCGCGACGTTGCGGTACGCCTCGGCCAGGGCCAGCTGGGCACCGGTGTACGGGTCCAGCTTGGCGAAGCGGCCGTTGCCGTCGGTGGCGACCGAGACGCCGAGGTTGGTCTCGTCGTCGATCCGGATCATGCCGGAGTCCTCGCCGTGCGAGAGCACGGTGTTGCCGAGCACGTAGCGGTCGTACTGGTCGGTGATCCAGGACTTGGAGGCCTGGTTCGGCGACGAGGCCACGGCCAGCAGGGCCGCCTTGAGCTCCTCGCCGTTGGCCGGGCGGGCCAGCCGCTCGGCGGTCGGCGCGTCGGCCTGCAGCGCGTCCTGCCAACTCGGCCGCGCGAACGGGCGGTTGTAGGTCGGGCCGTCGTGCGCGACGGAGCGCGGCGGCACGTCCACGACCTGCTCGCCGTGCCAGAAGATCTCCAGGCGCTCGCCCTCGGTCACCTCACCGATGACGGTGGCGATGACGTCCCACTTCTCGCAGATCTCCAGGAAGCGGGCGACCTTCTCGGGCTCGACGATGGCGCACATGCGCTCCTGCGACTCGCTCATGAGGATCTCCTCCGGCGAGAGCGTGTTGTCGCGCAGCGGCACGGTGTCCAGCTCGATCCGCATGCCGCCGGAGCCGGCCGAGGCCAACTCCGAGGTGGCGCAGGAGAGTCCGGCGCCGCCGAGGTCCTGGATGCCGAGCACCAGCTTCTCGGCGAAGATCTCCAGGGTGCACTCGATGAGGAGCTTCTCCTGGAACGGGTCGCCGACCTGGACGGCGGGCCGCTTGGTGGGCTTGGTGTCGTCGAAGGTCTCGGACGCGAGGACCGAGACGCCGCCGATGCCGTCACCGCCGGTGCGGGCTCCGTACAGGATGACCTTGTTGCCGGCGCCGCTGGCCTGCGCGAGGTGGATGTCCTCGTGCTTCATCACGCCCACGCAGAGCGCGTTGACCAGCGGGTTGCCCTGGTAGCAGGAGTCGAAGACGACCTCGCCGCCGATGTTCGGCAGGCCCAGGCAGTTGCCGTAGCCGCCGATGCCCGCGACGATCCCGGGCAGCACGCGCCGAGTGTCCGGGTGGTCGGCCGCACCGAAGCGCAGCGGGTCCATCACGGCGACCGGGCGGGCGCCCATCGCCAGGATGTCGCGGACGATGCCGCCGATGCCGGTGGCCGCGCCCTGGTAGGGCTCGATGTACGAGGGGTGGTTGTGCGACTCGACCTTGAAGGTCACCGCGTAGCCCTGGCCCACGTCGACCACGCCGGCGTTCTCGCCGATGCCGACCAGCATCGCGTCGCTGTCCGGCTTCTTCTCGCCGAACTGCTTGAGGTGCACCTTGGAGCTCTTGTAGGAGCAGTGCTCGGACCACATGACCGAGTACATCGCCAGCTCGGCGCCGGTGGGACGGCGGCCGAGGATCTCCCGGATCTTGGCGTACTCGTCTTCCTTGAGCCCGAGTTCGGCCCAGGGCTGCGCGGAGTCCGGGGTCTGCTCGGCGTTCTTGACGGTGTCGAGGGACATCAGGCGTTCACCAGCTGCTTCAGGACGGAGGTGAAGAAGCCCAGGCCCTCGATGGTCGGGCCCGTGAGCGGCTCCACGGCGTGCTCGGGGTGCGGCATCAGGCCGACGACATTGCCCGCCGCGTTGGTGATGCCGGCGATGTCGCGGTACGAACCGTTCGGGTTCAGGTCCAAGTACCGTGCCACGACGCGGCCTTCGGCCTCCAGCTGGTCCAGCACGCGCTCCTCGGCGACGAACCGGCCCTCGCCGTTCTTGAGCGGCACGACGATTTCCTGGCCCTCGGAGTAATCCTTGGTCCAGGCCGTCCCGGCGTTCTCGATCCGGAGCTTCTGGTCGCGGCAGATGAAGTGCAGCGAGTCGTTCCGGGTGAGCGCACCGGGCAGCAGGTGCGATTCGCAGAGCACCTGGAAGCCGTTGCAGATACCGAGGACCGGCATTCCCAGCTTGGCCTGCTCGATGATGCTGTCCATCACCGGGGAGAAGCGGGAGATGGCGCCGCAGCGCAGATAGTCACCGTAGGAGAATCCGCCCGGCAGGACGACGGCGTCGACCTGGTGGAGATCCTTGTCACGGTGCCAGAGGGCGACCGGCTCGGCGCCGGCCAGGCGGACCGCGCGCTGCGCGTCGCGGTCGTCGAGCGAGCCCGGGAAAGTGACGACGCCAACGCGGGTGGTCACTTGCCCTCCTCCTCGATCCGGACGGTGAAGTCCTCGATCACGGTGTTCGCGAGGAAGGTCTCGGCGGCTTCGCGGATCTTGGCGAGCGCGGCCTCGTCGACCGGACCCTCCAGCTCCAGTTCGAAACGCTTGCCCTGACGGACATCGGCGATCCCGGCGAATCCGAGCCGGGGCAGTGCACGCTGCACCGCCTGGCCCTGGGGGTCGAGGATCTCGGGCTTGAGCATGACGTCGACTACGACGCGAGCCACTGGCACTCCCGTTGGTGTGGTGCGTGAGGCGGGGGACCTCCAGACTACCGGGGCATTCGGGCGTGTTTGCGGGCCGGTCGGAGCGACGCGCGTAGACATACGCCCCTTACGCCACAAGGGTTCCAGGGCTCTCCACCGTCCCCGCCCTGTCCCTTTTCGGCCGTTATCGCGGCCCCTTGCGGACCGTCCGAATACCGGCACTACGGGACAGAACGACCAGCGCGATCCTCCGCTATCCCCGGTCCGACGAAGTCTCGTGAATATCCGGAAAAAGAAAGCGCAGCCCTTCGATTTCCCTCGCCTTTGGGTGCAGAATAGGGCCCACCGGTGACGGCGGGCGCTGCACATCAGCGCGGGTTCCTGCCTGCCCGGACGCGCTCGCGAATTGCCCGAGAGGATTGACACCCATGGCTCAGCGTGTAGTCGTCACGCTCTCCGACGACCTGGACGGCGGCGCCGCCGCGGAGACCGTCCACTTCGGTGTCGACGGGAAGTCGTACGAGATCGACCTGTCGCAGGACAACGCGGAGAAGCTCCGTGAGGCGCTCGCCCCGTTCGTCGCGGCGGGCCGTCGCCAGAGCCGCGCCGGAAAGTCCTTCCGCCGCACCGCTCTCACCCCGGACCCGGCCGCCGTGCGCGCCTGGGCGCAGTCCCGCGGCATGGACCTGCCCGCCCGCGGACGCATCCCCAAGAACGTCTACGAGCAGTTCGCCGAGAACAACTGACCTGCGGCGAAGGCCCCGTCGCCCCACTCCGACCGCCCCGGCGGAAAGGGTGGGGCGACCACTCCTTCCGATGGGGTAGAGTTCTTCCTGTCGCCGCAACCGGAGGGATCCGGAGAGGCGGCTGGTGGCCTGACGGACACCATGCGGACGTGGCTCAGTTGGTAGAGCATCACCTTGCCAAGGTGAGGGTCGCGAGTTCGAATCTCGTCGTCCGCTCGCAGTAAGCAGTACCGCAGTACGGCAGTACAACCGAAGATCGTGCGGACGTGGCTCAGTTGGTAGAGCATCACCTTGCCAAGGTGAGGGTCGCGAGTTCGAATCTCGTCGTCCGCTCAGTGTGAAGGGCCCCTCGGAAGAGGGGCCCTTCGTCGTTCCCGTACCTCTTCCTCCCGCTCGCCGATGACATTTGTCATCGGCGACCCATGCGGACGCGGCACCGACCGGTGACGCCGCGCACTGCCCGCGGGCCCCGGCCGCCGGGAGGCTTGAGGGCATGGACACCAGCCACCGCGAGCCGCCCGCCATCGAGGCCACCGGCCTGCACCGCCACTACGGACCCGCCGGGGACGCCGGCTTCGACGCCGTCCGGGGCCTGGACCTCACGGTCCGCCGGGGCGAGGTCTTCGCCCTGCTCGGCACCAACGGGGCGGGCAAGACCTCCACCATGGAGCTGCTCGAAGGCCTGGCCGCCCCGACGGGGGGTCAGGTCCGGGTGCTGGGCCACGACCCGTACCGGGAGCGGGCCCTGGTGCGGCCGAGGATCGGCATCATGCTCCAGGAGGGCGGCTTCCCCGCCGAGCTCACAGTGGCCGAGACCGGCCGGGCCTGGGCCGGGATGACCAGCGGGGCCCGGCCGGTGGACGAGGTGCTGGAGCTGGTCGGGCTGGTCCACCGGCGCACCGTGCGGGTCAAGCAGCTCTCCGGCGGCGAGCGCCGCCGGCTCGACCTGGCGCTGGCCCTGCTCGGCAGCCCCGAGGTGCTGTTCCTGGACGAGCCCAGCACCGGGCTGGACCCGGAGGCCCGGGCCGGGGTCTGGCGGCTGGTCCGCGAGCTGCGGGCGCAGGGCACCACGGTGCTGCTCACCACGCACTACCTGGAGGAGGCCGAGGAGCTGGCCGACCGGCTGGCCATCATGCACACCGGACGGATCGTCACCCGGGGCACCGTGGCCGAGGTGATCGCCGGGCGGCCGTCCCGGATCACCTTCGAACTCCCCGGGCGGGAAGGCCGGTTCGAGGGCCTGACGCTGCCCCAGCTGGCCGGGGCCGAACTGCTGACCGAGGGCCGCCGGATCACCGTGCAGACCCCGCACCTCCAGGCCACCCTGACCGAACTGCTCGGCTGGGCCGCCCGGCACGAGGTGCCGCTGGCCGGGCTGGACGCCCGCAGCGCCTCGCTGGAGGAGGCCTTCCTGGCCATCGCCTCCGGCGCCGCCACCACCGACTCCCCCGCCGAGACCGTCCTGACCGGAGCCGACCGATGACCGCCGCCACCGCTTCCACCGCCGCCTCCACCACCACCGCGACCAGGCTGCTGGCCCTGGGCCGGGCCGAGACCACCCTGCTGCTGCGCAACCGCACCGCGCTGTTCACCGCGCTGGCCCTGCCGCCGCTGATGGCCGTCGCGCTGAGCGAGCCGATCCGGCAGCAGGGCGCGGACACCCCCGGCCTGTCCGCCTCCGCCCTGGTGGTCACCGCACTGCTCGGGATGCTCCCGCTGTTCGTCGTCTACTACAACCTGACCTCGGCCTACGTGGCCCGGCGCGGCGAGCTGGTGCTCAAGCGGATGCGCACCGGCGAGGCCCGGGACGCCGAACTGCTCGGCGGCATGGCGCTGCCGTCCGTGCTGCTCTCGCTGACCCTCGGCGTGGTGCTCTGCGTGGCCGCGGCCTTCCTGATGGACCTGCCCGCCCCCTCCGACCCGGCCCGGGTGGTGCTCGGGATGCTGCTCGGCCTGGCCGTGCTGGTGCCGCTGGCCGCGCTGTCCAGCGTCATCACCAAGACCGTGGAGAGCGCCGGGCTGACCACCCTCCCCCTGCTGCTGATCAGTCAGTTCGGCTCCGGGATGATCTTCCCGTTGGACGCGATGCCGGACCAGCTGGCCGCGGTCTGCCGCCTGCTGCCGACCACGCCGGCCGTCCAGCTGCTGCGCGACGGCTGGACCGGTGCGACCGGCTGGGGCGAGGCCCTGCCGCAGCTCGGGCTGGCCGCGGCCTGGACCGTGCTGGCCGGCTGGGCCGCGCTGCGCTGGTTCCGCTGGGAGCCCCGGCGCTGAGGCCGGGGAGGCCTGATAGGAATTCGGTACCGAACGCACCGGAGGAGGGACCGTGGAACTGCGCCGACCGCTGCGCCGCTGGCGCGCGCTGGGCAAGCCGCAGCGCACCGAGCTGTACGTCCGCTGGTCCTGCTACTTCGCGCTGTCGGCCCAGCCGTTCGCGGTGCTGGGCGCGGTGGGCGGCGGGGCGACGGGCATGCCGGTGCTGACGCTCCGTCTGCTGCTGCTGGCGATGCTGGCCGGCACGGTGCTCTCGGTCCTGCTGTTCCGCACCGGACTGGCCCACTACCTGGGCCGCCGGAGCCTGCCGACCGGCCTGCTGACCGCCGCCACCGTGCTCACCCTGGCCATGGTCTGGCTGCTCGCCCTGACCGCCGGCCCCGACCCGGACCGGGCGGCCGGGCTCGGCCCGGTGCTGGTGATGTTCTGGTACGCCCCGGTCGCGGTGGCCCTGCCGGTCCGCCGCGGCGCCGCGCTCTGCGCGGGGATGCTGCTCGGGGTGCTGGCCGCGCTGCTCGCCTCCGGCGCGCCGCTCGCCACCGGCCTCGGGGTCTGCACGGTGGTGCTGCTCGGCTGCGTCTTCTTCGGTGCCACCTGCCGCTCCTCGGCCTGGCTGGCCGGGGTGGTCTGGGAGTTGGACGGCGCCCGGGAGACCCAGGCCCGGCTGGCGGTGGCCGAGGAGCGGCTGCGGTTCTCCCGGGACCTGCACGACGTGCTGGGCCGCAACCTCACCACCATCGCGCTCAAGAGCGAGCTGGCCGCCCAACTCGCCCGCCGGGGGCGCCCGGAGGCGGCCGACCAGATGACCGAGGTGCAGCGGATCGCCCAGGAGTCCCAGCGCGAGGTGCGGGAGGTGGTCCGGGCCTACCGGAGCGCCGACCTGCACGCCGAGCTGACCGGGGCCCGCTCGGTGCTCCGGGCCGCCGACGTGGACTGCGCGGTCGACCTGGCCGGGGCCGAGCAACTCCCGGTCACCGCCCAGTCGGTGCTCGGCTGGGTGGTCCGCGAGGCCACCACCAACGTGCTCCGGCACAGCGAGGCCCGCCACTGCCGGATCCGGCTGCGGGTCGGCGGCGGCCAGGCACTGCTGGAGATGGCCAACGACGGGGTGCCCGAGCGGCCCGCCGCCGCCCCCGGCACCGGCCTCACCGGCCTGCGCGAGCGGCTCGCCGTGTACGGCGGGCAGCTGGCCACGCCCCCGGCCGACCCCGGCTGGTTCCGCCTCACCGTGGACCTGCCGCTGACCGCCCCCGCCCTCTCCCTGGAGACCACCGGATGACCGCGCCCGTACGACTCCTGCTCGCCGACGACGAGCACCTGATCCGGGGCGCGATGGCCGCCCTGCTGGCGCTGGAGGAGGACCTGACCGTGGTCGCCGAGGCCGCCTCGGGCCCGGAGGCGCTGGCGATGGCCAAGGCGCACCGCCCCGACGTCGCGGTGCTGGACCTGCAGATGCCCGGGATGGACGGGATCGAGGTGGCCACCGAGCTGCGCCGGGTGCTGCCGGAGTGCCGGACGATGATCGTCACCGGCCACGGCCGGCCCGGCTACCTGAAGCGGGCGCTGGAGGTCGGGGTGCGGGGCTTCCTGCCGAAGACCGTCTCGGCGGCCGACCTGGCCGGGATCATCCGCACCGTGGTGGCGGGCGGCCGGTACGTGGACCCGGAGCTGGCGGCCGACGCCATCGCGGCCGGGGAGAGCCCGCTCACCCCGCGCGAGACGGACGTGCTGGAGCTGGCCGCGCACGGCACCTCGGTCGCCGAGATCGCCGAGCGGGCCTCGCTCTCGGCCGGCACGGTGCGCAACTACCTCTCCTCGGCGGCCGGGAAGCTGGGCGCCGAGAACCGGCACGCGGCGGTCCGGATCGCCCGCGAGCACGGCTGGATCTGAGGGACCGTCACGGGTCGGCGACACGCGGACGGCCGGGGCCCCTCGGTGGGGCCCCGGCCGTCTCCGCGTCACTGCCAGGTGTTGCCGGTCAGGCGCTCGTACGCCTCGACGTACTTGGCCCGGGTGGTGGCCACGATCTCGGCGGGCAGCTCCGGCGGCGGCTGCTCGCTGCGGCGGTCCCAGCCGGAGGCCGGGGAGTCCAGCCAGTCCCGGATGAACTGCTTGTCGAAGGAGGGCTGGGCCCGGCCCGGCTGCCAGAGGTCGGCCGGCCAGTAGCGGGAGGAGTCCGGGGTGAGCACCTCGTCGCCGATCACCAGCTCGCCGTCGGCCAGGCCGAACTCGAACTTGGTGTCGGCCAGGATCAGGCCGCGCTCGCGGGCGATGTCCCGGGCCCGGGAGTAGACGGCCAGGGTGGTCTGACGGAGCGTCGCCGCCAGGTCCGCGCCGATCCGGCGGGCGGTCTCCTCGTAGGAGACGTTCTCGTCGTGCTCGCCGACCTCGGCCTTGAGGGCCGGGGTGTAGATCGGGGCGGGCAGCTCGGAGCCGTCCTCCAGGCCCTCCGGCAGGGCGATGCCGCAGACCGTGCGGTCCTCGCGGTACTCGACCAGGCCGGAGCCGGTCAGGTAGCCGCGGGCCACGCACTCCACCGGGGCCATCTCCAGCGCCCGGCAGATCAGGGTGCGGCCCTTCCAGTCGGCGGGGGCGCCGTCCGGGAGCTCGGTGGAGATGACGTGGTTGGGCACGATGTCGGCGATCCGCTCGAACCACCAGAGCGAGAGCTGGGTGAGGATCCGGCCCTTGTCCGGGATCTCGTTGGGCAGCACCCAGTCGAAGGCGGAGGTCCGGTCGCTGGCCACCATCACCAGGTCGCCGTTGGCGGCCCGGTAGAGGTCGCGCACCTTGCCGGTGTGCAGGTGTTCCAGACCAGGTACCTGGACCGGCTCGGGCTTGGTGACAAATCCGCTCAAGGTCGTCTCAGTCCTCGGGGGAAGGGGGTACTGGGCCTCGAGTCTTTCACGTGGGCGGCCGCGCTCAGTCGCGCGGGCCGCTCTGCTTGCAGAGGTGGTCCAGCAGGTTCGCGGTGGCCCGCTGGATCCGCTCGTCGGTGTGACCGGGGCGGTCGAGGGCCGGTGACCAGGCGAAGGTGCCGGAGGCGAAGACGTACGCGCCGCTGGGCGCGCGGTAGAGCGAGCTCTCCTGGTACCGCACCCGGCCCTCGGCGTCCCGGTACGGCGAGTGCGCCAGCAGCACCCGCTCGGTGTGCTCGGGCAGCGCGACCCTCGGGAAGTAACGGTCCGCCTCGCCGGCCACCAGGCCGGGCAGCTCCTCGCCCTCGCGCAGGCCGGTGCCCTCCCAGAGCCAGTGGCCGGTGTGCCGGGCCACCAGCGGCACCGGCGTCGGCACCCGGCCCGCGTACTGCACGCCGAGCAGCCGCTGCTCGGGCTCGCCCGCGTCCCGCCAGAGGGCGCTGCGGGCCCCCGGCACCCCGGCGGCCGGGTGGTCGGCCGGGACGCGCTGGCGCTTGCGGCAGTTCAGCAGCCGGTGCGGCTCGCCGGACGGGCCGGGCGTCAGCTCGACCCGCCAGTAGACCGAGTTGGCGGAGAGGAAGACCAGCGAGGTGCCGCCGTCCCTGGCCTGCTCGACGGCGCGGCGCATCGGCTCGGACCAGTACTCGTCGTGCCCGGGGAAGACCATCGCCCGGTACCGGGCCGGGTCGACGTGCCCGGCGTGCAGGTCGGTGGCGGTGGCGTAGGCCAGGTCGTAGCCGTAGCGCTCGGCCCAGCGGATGAAGTCGTAGGCGTGGCCGACGTGCAGCGGCAGCCCGGCGCCGGCGTGCGGGCGGTCGAAGGAGACCGTGACGGCGGCCTCCTCCTCGCCGAGCAGGCCGCCCGCCTCGTCCCAGGCGTGGTAGAGGCTGGCCCCGTGCAGGCCGTCCTCGGGGAAGAGGTTGTAGGCCTGCCAGGTGACGTCCGGGAGCACCAGCAGCAGGTCGGCGGTCTGCTCGAAGTCCCGTACGGTGAACGGGATGTGACTGCGGTGCAGGTTGTCGGCGGTGGTCAGCACCGCGACGTAGGCGCCCGGTCTCCAGTGCAGCGGGACCTGCAGCCGCCAGGACTGCCACCAGTGGTGGCAGGAGACGGTGCGGCCGACCACCAGCGGGGCCGGCTGGGCCAGGCCGGAGATCAGCGGACTGGCCGTCATGTGGTGGGCGCCGTCACCGCCGTAGTGGCCGATCCGGTAGACGTCCACCGTGAAGCCGCGGGGCGGGTTCACCGTGACCCGCAGGTCCACCGAGCCGCCGGGGCGGACCACCCCGGCGGAGGCGAAGCCCTTGATCTGCTGCACCACGTCGTCGGAGTTGGCCGGGGTGCCGACCGGTGGCCTGGGGCGCGGGGCGGCCTGCGGGCGCTGGCCCGGGGCGTCCAGGCTGACGTACCAGGGCACCGCGCCCTCGATGCCGGCCACGTAGTGGTCCGGACTGCGCAGCCAGGGCAGCGGGCCCTGGCCGAACGGGTCCGAGACCCCGTGCTTGAGCGTCCCCGACTCCCAGCGGCGGTTGAGTTCCGTCCCCACGCGCGCCCCTTCCCCCTCGCACCGGCCCGGCTCGGCCCCCGGTGGCATGTGCCACGCGGATGTGCGTGCGGACCAGCACACCACAGTGCTGGCGCTGCGTCACCCCACCGTAGCAACAAGTGTCGTTGAAAATTGATTCGTACCGGATCCGCCGTCTGACCGGGGCATGACGGCTCGTCAGAGGCGTACGGAGCCCGTCGTCCGGAGCCCCGTCGACTCCAGCCAGGCCCGCAGCGGGGCGTCCTCGCCCTGCTCCACCGCCTCCGCCACCAGGGCCGCCAACTCGGGCCTGCGGGCGCCCGCCAGCAGCAGCACCGGGCCGTCCAGCCAGTCCAGCCCGGGGCGGCCGGCGCCCGCCTCCACCGCGGTCAGGCAGACCAGCGCGGTGACGTGGTCGGCCAGCAGGTCCCGGCCGGTGCGCACGACCTGCAGCGGGGGCGCGACCTGTCCGGTGCGCGCCACGTGTGCGGCGAGTGCTGCCGCGAGGGGCTCGCCGCCGCCCTCCGCGAGCCGGGTCAGCACCAGGTGCAGCGCCGGGCCGGGCTCCTCGGGCGCCCGCTCGCCGAGCACCTCGCGCAGCGCACCGGCCTGGCCGCGCCAGCCCGCCTCGACCACCTCGGCCGGGTAGTCGGCCCAGGCCAGCTCGCGCCAGCCCGTCCCGACCGTGCCCACCGGCTCGCCGAACAGCACCTCGGCGGCCAGCAGCGAGACCGCCGCGTCCACCTCGCCCGGCTCCTCCAGCAGGTCGCAGGCGGGCCGGTCGCCCAGCCGGCTGCCGTAGCCGTCGGCCAGCCGGTCCCGGCGGGACAGCTCGGTGAGCGCGGAGACCACGCCCGCGTTCAGGTGGGCCGGGTGGCGGCCGAGCCGCCAGGCCGGGAGGGCGACCCGGGTAAGCAGCCTGTCCCAGCCCGCGTAGGCCAGGCCCACCTGCTCCTGGGCGGCGATCCGCTGCCCGTAGTCCACCGACTTGGCCTGCTCGGAGGCGGCGGCCGCGACCGCCCGCTCCAGCTCGGCCGCGTGGTCCCGGCAGGCCGCCAGCAGCAGCCGGGTGAGCCGGTCCAGCAGCGCGCCCGGCAGCGCCCCGGGGCCGCGCCGGTCGCCGAGCGAGGCGTCCAGGGCGCGCAGGAAGCGACGGGCGGCGGCGATCTCGGGATCGGCGGAGGCCGCCGTCCCGGCCACCACCGGGGCCAGCAGCGCGCGCAGCTCCCCGGCCCGCATCCACCAGAGGAAGGGGGAGCCGATCACCAGCACCGGGGCGGCCGCCCGCCCGTCCCGCCCCGCGCCCAGCTCGTCGCCCGCGGGGGCCGACGCGCCGTCAGGCGCCTTGCGGCGGCGGCCGCTCGGCTCCTCCAGCCAGCTGTCGCAGTCCGGGGTGAGGGCGATGGCGGAGGGCGCCGGGACGCCGAGGCGCTCGGCCAGGTCGCGGATCTGGCGGTACAGCTCCGGCGCGGCCTCCTCGGCCAGCGGCACCGCGGGGGTGCGCGGGGGCACCGCCCTCGCGTAGGCCCCGGCCGCCAGGCCGGCGGCCAGCAGCACCAGCGCGGCGACCGCGCAGACCACCCAGCGGACGGCGTCCCAGACCCCCGCGTCGGCCGAGCCGGGTGCGCCGATCCGGCCGGTGAACCGGCCGGCCAGCAGCACCACGGCGACGGCGACGGGCAGCGCGGCGGCGCCCAGCGCCAACCCGCGGACCCTCAGCACGGCCTGGGCACGTGCGCGGGCTGCGTCGACAGCGGCCATGTGGCGCGGCACCCCCTTCGGGGCCCGGGGGACGGGCGGACCGCACCGCCCTCCGGAAGGAGGCGGCGATCCGGTCACCCGGGCCGACTCGAAATGATCAGTATCCGACCGGGAGGCGACGGAGGCCGCTCCCGGTTGTGCATCGTGCTTGGCACTTCTGACAGTTTTGACGCCCGTCCACGGGTGGGTGTTCCGGATCGCTACCGTTTCCACCCGTCCTGGTGACAACCACCACCCGGGACGCCACCGCCAGCTTCCCCCCGGCCGGGCCCGGACACCCGACGGAGACCGCGGCGGCCGACGGCCGCCCCTGCGATCCAGCGCACCCTACGACCCGGGACACGGCCACGTCAGCCGGATGGTCATCGGATCACCCGAAGGACTGGAATCCTGCCGCCGAGCGGGGCGGCGGCCCGCCCCTGAGTCGAACGGGAGAGCGATCCGCTGAACGACGGAGGGCGCTGCGTCCGGCGGGTGATCCCGCGGACGCAGCGCCCTCCCGGCGGCCGTCCCCCTACTGCTGGGCGGCCTTCAGCGCGATGTCGGTGCGGTGCTGGCCGCCCTTGAGCGCGATCTTCGCGACGCCCCGGTAGGCCAGCTCGCGGGCCGCGGCCAGGTCGGCCCCGGTCGCGGTGACCGAGAGCACCCGGCCCCCGGCGCTCAGCACGGAGCCGTCCGGGCCCTCCTTGGTACCGGCGTGCAGCACGAACGCGCCCTCGGCCTCGGCCTCGGCCAGCCCCTCGATCGGGTCACCGGTGCGCGGCGCCGCCGGGTAGCCCTCGGAGGCCACCACCACGGTGACCGCGGCGCCCTCGTCCCAGCGCAGCGGCTCCAGCTCGCCCAGCGTGCCGTTGGCCGAGGCCAGCAGCACGCCCGCCAGCGGGGTGCGCAGCCGGGCCAGCACGACCTGGGTCTCCGGGTCGCCGAAGCGGGCGTTGAACTCGATCACCCGGGTGCCGCGCGAGGTCAGCGCCAGACCCGCGTAGAGCAGGCCGGAGAACGGGGTGCCCCGCCGGCGCAGCTCGTCCACGGTCGGCTGCAGCACCGTCTCCAGCACCTCGTCGACCAGGCCCTCCGGGGCCCAGGGCAGCGGGGAGTAGGCGCCCATGCCACCGGTGTTCGGGCCCTCGTCGCCGTCCAGCGCGCGCTTGAAGTCCTGGGCCGGGACCAGCGGCAGCACGGTGGTGCCGTCGGTGACGGCGAACAGCGAGACCTCGGGACCGTCCAGGTACTCCTCGATCACCACCTGCTCGCAGGAGGCCGCGTGGGCCAGCGCCTCGGCCAGGTCGGAGGTGACCACCACGCCCTTGCCGGCCGCCAGGCCGTCGTCCTTCACCACGTACGGGGCACCGAAGGCGTCCAGCGCCTCGGCGGCCTCCTCCGGGGTGCGGCAGACGTAGGAGCGCGCGGTGGGGACGTTGGCCCCGGCCATCACGTCCTTGGCGAAGGCCTTGGAGCCCTCCAGCTGGGCGGCCTCCCCGGACGGGCCGAAGACCGGGATGCCGGCCGCCCGGACGGCGTCCGAGACGCCGGCCACCAGCGGGGCCTCCGGGCCGACCACGACCAGTTCGGCGCCGAGCCCGCGGGCCAGCGCGGCCACGGCCGCACCGTCCAGCTGGTCGACGGGGTGGACCACCGCCACCTGCGCGATCCCGGCGTTGCCCGGGGCGCAGTGCAGCTCGGTCACGGCAGGATCTTGGGACAGTGAGCGGCACAGGGCGTGTTCGCGGGCGCCGCCGCCGATGACGAGGACCTTCACGCTGGGCAAGCGTAGTCGGTGGCCGTTCCGGCCCTGGTCGCGGGCCCCGTGTCAAGCTCCGAACGATCACCCGATCCCGGGCCCGGAGACTGGAGGAAGCTCCAGCGGGTACCCGGTGCGGGAGGCGGCAGGGTGGCCGGAGTCAGGGCCGCAGGACCGGACGGGCTCGCTCGGACGGGTGAAATCCGATCGGCCGCCGCAACTCTCCCACCTCGGGTCGATGGGGTGAATTCCGATAACGATCGCGGCCGAAGCGGCCACACGGTCAGCCATTCGGCGGTAAGAAGGTCTGTCGTACGGCCCCCGGCCCCGGCCGGGGCACGGCACCATGGGGCGACCCGCACCCGCTCCTGGCGCCGCCGTCCGACACGGTGTCAGATCCGGCCGGTGTCCCCCGACACCGACCGACCGACGCACCGTCAGGCCCGGCACCCCGCCAGGGCCTCAGCAGTCCGCCCGCCACAGGGAGCCCCACAGGTGAGCCAGCCGGAAATGCAGCCCGAGGAGAGCCCCTGGGGCAAGGACCTCGGTGAGGAGGACCAGCCCGTGGCCACCTCCAGCCCGACCCCGACCCGCCGCCGCACCGACCTGAGCGCCCGCCAGTTCCCGCTCGGGGACTGGGGCGAGCCCGCCGAGCGGCTGGAGGAGCTCTACCGCTGGTCCGAGGAGCGCGCGGTCGAGGCCATCGACTGGTACCGCCGGGACCGGGTGTGGAAGCGGCGTTGGGCCCGCCTGCTCCGCTTCGGCTCCGCCTCGTTCGCGGTGGCCGGGGTGACGGCGCCGCTGGTCTCGATGACCGGCGCCTTCTCCTTCCACGCCTCCTGGGGCTACGTCGGGCTGGCGCTCTCCGCCGCCTGCTACGGCCTGGACCGCGCCTTCGGGCTCACCTCCGGCTGGATGCGGGACGTCTCCACCGCGCAGGCCCTGCAACGGCGGCTGGAGACCTTCCAGTTCGACTGGGCCTCGGAGTGCGTGCGGGAGGTGCTCGGGCCGACCGAGGGCACGGCGGGCGAGGCGGCGGAGCGGTGCCTCGGGGTGCTGCGGCGCTTCTGCGAGGACGTCTCCGACGTGGTCCGCAGCGAGACCTCGGAGTGGATGCTCGAGTTCCGGGCCGGCATGACGCAGCTGCCCACCCAGTCGCCCGGCCCCTGGGGCGGCCGCACCGAACCGGGCGCCGGGGCCCAGGTCCGCGTCCTGCCCCCGCCGGGCACCCGGCCCACCATGCCGCGCCAACGCCCCCCGGAGGGGCCGCTGCGGTGACCCCGCGGGGCGCGCGGCAGGTGGTCACCCCGGGGGCGCGGGGAACTGCGCGAAGCGGAAGGAAGTGACCCGTCTGCCGGGTACGGGGATTCACTTGCAGGTGAGTGTCCGTACCCGGCAGACGGGCTTCGTTCTTCCGACTCGCGCAGTTCCTCGCGCCCCTGGGGTGGCCGCTTCCGCCTACGCGAAGACGATCATGGAGCCCTGGGTGACGCTGCGGGTGGCGGCGGCGTAGAGGCCGGCCCAGGCGTGGCGTTCGCGGGCGTAGGGGTGGAGGTCGTCGATCGGGGGCTCGAAGGGCTGCTCCAGCTCGGTGGGGGCGAGCGGGCGGGTGGGGGCCGGCGGGTCGAGCGGGTCGATGCCCAACACCGGCGCCACCGCCTGGAGTTCGCGCAGCAGCCCGTAGGAGGACCCGAGCGGCCCGCCCTCGGCGAGCAACTCGTCCGCGACCAGCGGCAGTTGGAAGTCGATCGGAACGTACGCCCCGGCGTGGTCGAAGTGCCAGACCAGGTGCGACTGTTCGGCGGTGGACTCGAACATCTCCAGCAGCTGCTCGTAGTCGCTGCCGAGCGCGTCCACCGGGGTGATCTGGAACCCGGTCAGCCCCAACAGGTAGGCGCGGCGCAGGAAGTGGAGCGAGTCGTAGTCGAAGGCGGCTATCGGCTCCACCGAGCCGCTCAGCTCCGCCGAGTACTGGTACACCGGTACCGGCGGCAGCCCGTGCGCGGTGAGCGCGGCGTCGTAGCGGGCGAGGTCGTCCCGGAACGGGTTGTCGGAGCTGTACGTCAGGACGTCCACCAGCGGGACGAGCCAGAGGTCGCAGGCCATGGGCCGGCTCTTCCTCTCAGGGGGCGTGGGCAACGGAGAGCCCACCCTACTGCCCGGGCAGGGCCTCCCGGCGCGCGGCGGGCTCCTCGGACGGCTTCCCGCCGCGGGGAGCGGACGGGCGGCCGAAGCGGCCGGGCGGGACGGCCCTGGGGAGGGGCACCAGGCCGTGGCCGACCTCCGGTTCCGCGGCCGGACCGGCCGCGGGCTCCACGGCCCCGGGCGGCCCGGGGTGGCCGCCGCCGGGGACCGGCGCGCGCAGCAGGGAGAGCACGGCCACCGACTCCAGCGAGTGGCCGCCGAGCCTGGCCAGCAGCTCGACGGTGAACAGGTTGTACTGGTTCACGATCCGGTGCGCACCGGAGATGTCGCGGGCCTCGATCCGGTCCACCAGTTCGGGGTGGCGGTCCCAGCAGACGCCCTCCATGGAGTCGGCGGCCCGCAGGTGGGGGGCGGCGTACATCCAGGACTGCACCCGCAGCCAGCCGAGGTAGCCGGCGATCCGGGTGTTGTCGAGCAGGACGGCGGCCTCGTGCCAGAACCGCAGGTCGCAGCCGACCAGGACGTCCAACTGCCCGGCACGGGAGGCCCGTTGGGCAGCCTCCGCGCGGCGTCGCAGGGACGGGAGACGGTGCCAGTCGTAGCGGCTGACCCGGCCGTGGAGCTGGCGCAGGGCGGAGTCGGTGAGCAGGGCGCGGGCCTCGAAGATCTCCAGGAAGTCCGTCCAGGAGAACTCCGGGACGGTGAAGCCCCGGTGGTGCTCGGCCCGGAGCAGGCCCTGCGCGGCCAGGTCGACCAGCGCCTCGCGGGCCGGGGTGGCGGAGACCCCGTAGAGCTCGGCGATCTCCTTGACCGTGAAGTTGCGGCCCGCCTCCAGCCGGCCGGCCATCATCTCCTCGCGGAGCGCGGCGGCGATCTGCTCGCGCAGGCTGTTGCGCTGGATCGCCGGACGGCCGTCGCCGGGGAGCCCCAGGGTGCTGGACATGCGGTCGTCGGGCTCCTCTCCGGCTCCGTGCTGGCCCTCGGCCGGCCCGGGCGGGAACACGACCGAGGCTCATCTTCTCAAATGCGCCCAGCTGGTGCGCAAGAGCCTCACGGCCTCCATATCCGGACATTCGACCGTGTCCGCAGGTCAGCACGGTTCCTGCGGGGGGGCTCCGGCGCCGGTGGCCGGCGCCGGAGCGCGGTCAGCGCTGGACCGGGGCCGGGATTCCGAGCAGGCGGTCCCGGAGCACCGGGAACTCGGCCCGGGCCTTGGCCGCCCCGGCGCCGTCGAACTCCACCGTGAGCACCTCCTCGCCCGCACCGGCCTCGGCCAGCACCTTGCCCCACGGGTCCACCACGATCGAGTGGCCGCCCTGCTCCACCCCGGCGTGCGTCCCGGCGGTGTTGCAGGCCAGCACGTACGCCTGCTCCTCCACCGCCCGGGCCCGGGCCAGCAGCGTCCAGTGCTCGCGGCGGCGCTCCGGCCACGCCGCCGGCACCACCAGCAGCTCCGCCCCCGCGTCCAGCAGCGCCCGGAACAGCTCCGGGAAGCGCAGGTCGTAACAGGTCGCCAGACCGAGGGTGCCCAGCTCGGTGGTGGCCGTGACGATCTCCTGCCCCGCGCCCATCGCCACCGCCTCGCCGCTGTCGAAGCCGAAGCGGTGGATCTTGCGGTACGTCGCGGCCAGCTCGCCGTCCGGGGCGAACAGCAGCGAGGTGTTGTAGATCGGGCCGTCCGGATCGCGCTCCACGATCGAACCGGCGTGCAGCCACACCCCGGTCGCCCGGGCGGCCGCCGACATCGCCTCGGCGGTCGGGCCGTCCAGCGGCTCCGCCCCGTCCGACCAGGCGTCGTACGCGAACCCGCCGAGCGGCCACAGCTCGGGCAGCACCACCAGGTCGGCGCCCTCCTGGGCGCGGACCAACGCGGCCGCCCTGGCCCGGCGTTCGGCCACCGGCTCGGCGTCGGACACGGCGAGTTGGATCAATGAGGCGCGCACACTACCACCGTCCATGGGACCAGTCCTACGATCGTCACCCGAAAGCGCTGCCCTGCTGTCACCCGGCAGCGTAACGTGCGGGTAGCGCCCGCGCGGGGAAGCCCCGACCTTGGCGCCGAGGTAGGGAACTGACGGAGGGCCGGATAACCCGTGACCGACAACGAGACGACCGTGCAGACCTGCGTCGACGCCTGGACGCAGTCGATCGAGGCGATATCCGAACTCGTCGCCGCCCTCCCGGGCGACGCCTGGAACCGCGCCACGGAGTGCCCCGGCTGGTCCGTCCGCGACGTCGTCTCGCACATCATCGCCCTGGAGTCCGAACTCCTCGGCGACCCGCGCCCGATCCACTCCCTCCCCTCCGACCTCCGGCACGTCAGCGGCGACTTCGCCCGCTACATGGAGCTCCCGGTCGACAAGCGGCGCTGCCACACCCCGCCCGAGCTCACCAGCGAGCTCGAGTACACGATCATCCGGCGCTCGCGCGCCCTGCGGGACTCCCGCCACCAGGCCGAGGACCTCGTCCGCTGGCCGGCCGGCCCGCTCTCCCGGGACGTCCCCTACCTGACCCTGCTGCAGCTGCGGGTCTTCGACGTCTGGGTCCACGAGCAGGACCTGCGCCGCGCCCTCGGCGTCCCCGGCAACCTCGACACCGCCGCCGCCCGGATCGCCCGCGACCAGCTCCTGGCCGGCCTCCCCCGCACCGTCGCCAAATCGGCCGGCGCACCCCTCGGCACCACCGTCGCCCTGGACGTCACCGGCCCGCTGGAGTTCTTCCGCACCGTCCGGGTCGGAGCGGACGGCCGCGGCACCGTCGACGAGTCGGTGACCCTCGCCCCGACGGTCTCGCTCGGCATGGACTGGGAGACCTTCCTCCGCCTCTCCTGCGGCCGCGGCAAGCGCGGCCCCGTCACCGTCGACGGCGACCACGAACTCGCCGACCGCATCCTCGACCACTTCGCCGTCACCCCCTGAGGCGCGCTCCCGCCGCGCACGCGGGGTGGCGCACCTCGCGCTTCCGTGCGGCCGGGGCGGGCCAGTACGTCACCCGTTCGGCCTCGTTGTGCCAGACAGCCCATACCTCCGAACAGAATTGAGGGGCTGTCATGAACGACGAGTCGATGGAACTGGTCCGCACCAGCTTCCCGGTCACCGGCCAGCCGATCCGGGTGGTGATGATCGACGGCGAGCCCTGGTTCGTCACGGCCGACGTGTGCGCGGTGCTCCACCGGGGCAGCCCGAGCTGGGCCAGCCGCCTGGTCGGACCGGAGAACACCCGGACCGTCGACATGCGCTCGGTATGCCTGAGTTCAACTCAGGCACACGACGTTTCCGCAGGTGGGAATGCCCCCGTCCGCGGGAACCCGTTCCTCAACCTGATCAACGAGGCGGGTCTCTACCTCGTGATCATGAGGTCGCGTAAGCCCTCGGCCCGCCCCTTCCAGGAGTGGGTCACCGCCGACCTGCTGCCGTCGATCCGGCGAGGTGACACCGACGTGCCGCGGCAGCAGCAGCGGATGGCGGAGACCCTCGCGGACGCGATCGGGCAGCAGGTGCACATCGTCGCGGAGGTCCAGCAGGACCTCGGGCCAGACTTCCACGTCCGCTCCGACGGGACGGTGCACTGCCGGCACGGCGAGATGGAGTTCCGGGTGCCGAGCCGTCAGGACGACAGCGGGCCGCCCTTCGGCGGGTACTTCCAGTGCCTGAGCTTCGAGCACGTGGGCATCCGCGGCGGCAAGGCGATCCCGCGCTGCGAGAAGCTCAAGCTGGTCGACCTGGTCCGCCGCCTCAACGCCCGGCCTCCCGCGCCCGAGCCCTCGCTCGGCGGAACGGTGCACGGCGAGGTCGGTCCGTTCCGGTTCAGCACCGGGCCGGACGAGTTCGTGGACCTGATGCGGCGCAGCGGTCTGCTGTAGCGGGAACAGGACGCCTTCACCCTCAGAAGTCCGAGGGTGAAGGCGTTCTCCATACCCTCGGACGGTCCTACGGTTTCGTCGTTCTCGCAGGTCGGAAACCCTACGCGACCTTCCGCCGCAGGTGCAGGATCATGCCCGTGCCGAAGGCGAGCGGCACGTACAGCCAGCACAGCGCCCACCGGTACCCGTCCGCCGTGTGTGCCGCGCCCGCCGGGGTGAGGGCGTCGAGGAGGAGGCCGACGCCCAGCAGGGTGGTGACGATGCCGAGGAAGCCGCCCATGTTGGCGATGCCGGTGGCGGTGCCGAGGCGGGTCGGGGGATTGCTCGCGCGGGCGTAGTCGAGGCCGACGAGGGAGGCGGGGCCGTTGCTGCCCATCACCACGAGGAGGGTGACGAGGAGCCAGGTGGGCGGGGTGGCGCCGGGCCAGGCGAGGACGGCGGCCCAGGTGAGGGCGGTGGTGGCGATCACGGTGAGGGTGACGGGCATCCGGGCCCGGACGGTGCGGAGCAGGAGCCGGCCGAGCAGCAGGGCGAAGAGCATGTTGGAGAAGACCAACAGGGTGAGCAGGCCGCCGGCCTCGCCGCGCGAGAGGCCCTGACCCTCCACCAGGTAGGGCATCCCCCAGAGGAGTCCGAAGGCTCCGGCGGGGAAGGCGGTGGTGAAGTGCACCCACAGCCCCAGCCGGGTGCCGGGTTCGCGCCAGGAGTCGCGGACCTGGGAGCGGAGCGAGGGCCGTCCGTCGGCGGTGGAGGGCAGCGGGGCGGCGCCGGGGGGTGCCTCCCGGAGCAGCAGGGCGACGGCCGCGAAGACCGCGACGCCGAGCAGGGCGACGGTGGCGAAGGAGGCGGTCCAGCCCTCGCTGTGCAGGGTCTGGGCGAGGACGGCGGTGGTGAGCAGGTTGCCGCCCATGCCGGCCAGGCCGGTGAGTTGGGCGACCATCGGGTTCTTGGCGGCGGGGAACCACCGGGCCGCGATCCGGAGCACGCTGATGAAGGTCATGGCGTCGCCGCAGCCGAGCACGGCCCGGGAGGCCAGGGCGGGGCCGAAGGCGGTGGAGAAGGCGAAGGCGAGCTGACCGAGGCTCAGCAGCAGGATGCCGCCGAGCAGGACGCGCTTGGGCCCGTACCGGTCGACCAGCAGGCCGACGGGGATCTGCATGGCCGCGTAGACCAGGACCTGGAGGACGGCGAAGGTGGAGAGCGCGGAGGCGCCGATGCCGAAGCGGTCGGCGGCGTCGATGCCGGCCACGCCGAGGCTGGTCCGGTGGATCACCGCGAGCACGTAGACGGTGGCGGCCACCGCCCAGGCGAACCAGGCGGCCCGCCCGCCCGGCGCTGCGGAGGGCGCGGGTACCGGCACCGGCGCCCGCTGACCGGGGACGGCGGCGACGGTGGGGGCTGGGACGGTCTCCGGGTCGGTGCTCACCCGAACAGGTTAAGCAGCCCGTCAACAGCCGGGATCCGGCCGTCGTGCACGAAGCACCGTCTCACCCCTTGAGCGTCCAGCTCACCGTCCGGGTCATCCGCTGCTCCCGGAACGCCTCGTCCCGGACCCAGTCGGTGTCGTCCCGCACGGTGGCCGAGACGGTGACGGTCCGTCCGGCGGGGACCGCGAGCGCGGTGGTCTCCAGCCAGCTGCCGTCGGGGGCGGGGCTGGTCACCGGGAGGCCGTCGACCCGCCACTCGACCACCAGCTGCCGGTCCCCGGTGAGGGGGACGGGCCGGACCAGCAGCCGGGGGCGGCCGGTGATCGCGCCCGGGGTCGGTTCGGGGCGGTCGGCGGGGCTGATCCGCTGGTAGAGCTGCTTGACGATGGCCTCCCGGGAGGGCGGGTTGTAGCTGCCGCCGAGGGTGCGCATCACCGAGTCGACGGTGGGGCGGAAGGTGCCGTTGGCGCTCCGGTAGGTGCCGACCGTGCCGCCGCCGTCGGAGGTCTCGGCGCCCAGCCAGCGCCACCACTTCAGCTGACGGCGCCTCATCTCCTCGGCGTCCACGGTGGAGAGGTTGGGGTAGTCGGCGTCGCCCGGCGCGCTGTCGTACTCGTCGCCGAGGTCGCCGACGGTGTGGCCCATCTCGTGCTGGATGATCCGTCCGGCGTCGGGGCTGCCGCCCGCCAGGGTGGTCACCCCGGTGCCGCCGGCACCGCCGTACTCCCTGGAGTTGGCGAGGGCGATCAGGTACTGCGGGCCCTCGCCCTCCCCCGCCAGGCGGGCGGTGGCGGCCTCGTCGGCGCAGAGCAGCCGGGCGGTGCCCTCGCACCAGAAGTGCATGCCGAGCGGGGTGCCGGGGTGGCGGACGGCCGGCTCGCCCTCGGCGATGCCGGGGGTCGGGGAGACCACCTCGACCCGCCTTATGTTGAAGAAGCCCTGGTAGCTGCGGAAGGGCTCGATCTCCATCAGCGCGTGCCAGGCCTGGTCGGCCTGACGGCGGAACAGCTCCTGCTGGTCGGCGGTGTAGCCGTCGCCGAGCAGGACCAGGGTGATCCGGTTGGCCGGGTCACCGGTGCGCCGTATGTCCACGGTCGGGGCGGTGCCCGGCGTGGTGGCGGGTGGCCCGGGGGGCCGTTCGACGCCGTTCGGCGGGGCGGCCCGGTCGGGGGCGGGCGACGGGACGCCGATGACCTCGTAGGGCGACCGGGCGGTGAGTTCCAGGGCGGCGGGCAGCCCGGCCACCGGGAGCAGCAGGAGCACGGCCAGGCCGCGTCCCGCTCCTCGGCGGACGCGGTGTCCGGTATCGCCAGGCGCCATACGGGTACGTCCTCGGTGCTCCGGTCACCCGGCGGGGGCCAGGGTGGGGGTCGCGGAGAGGTACCCGCACCCCGCGCCCCCGCAGCACTCCCGCGCCGCAGGTTCCCCGGGCCGGACCAACCGGTTCCGCCGCGCGGCCCACCCGGCTTGCGGCGGCCCCGCGCCGAGCGCCGCGCGCCCCGCGGCGGCGGCCTCAGCCGCGCAGGGCCGCGACCGGGTCGGTGCGGGCCGCCCGGAGCGCCGGGTGGGCGCCGGCCAGCAGGCCGAGGACGGTGCCGAGCAGCGGCGCGGGGAGCACGGCCCAGGCCGGCAGCACGGCGGTCCAGTCCCGGACGAGCGCCACGGCGAGGACGGCGAGCACGCCGAGGCCGGTGCCGGCCAGGCCGCCCAGGGTGCCGACGGTGGCGGCCTCGGCGAGGAACTGGGCCCCGACCTGTCGGGCCCCGGCGCCGAACGAGCGCCGCAGCCCGGTCTCGGCCGCGCGCTCCCCCACCGCGAGCAGGCCGGCCGAGGCGATGACCACCGCGCCGACGGCCAGGCAGGCGCCGGCCAGGGCCAGCGCCACCAGGAGTCCGGTGCGCCGGGGAGCGGCGCCCCGGTGCTCGTACGGGTCGGGCGGGGCGTCCACGGCCAGCCGGTCCGGGGCCTCGGGGCGCAGCGCCGCCGGGAGCTGACGGGCCACCACCCCGGCCGCCCCGGGGCGGGTGGCGACCAGCACCTTGGCGGACTCCCGCCCGGCCGGTCCCGGATTGCCGAAGCGCTCCAGCGCCGTCGCGGCCGGGACGATCAGGCCGTGCAGCGTCTCGGGGGCCCGGGCGACCTGCCGGTAGAGACCGATCACGGTGAACGGGAGGCCGTCCAGGAAGACGGCGGGCTGCGCCGCGACCAGGCCGGGGCCGATGCCGAGGCGGGCGGCGGTCTCCTCGCTGAGCAGCGCCACGGGGAGCCGCCGCCGTTCCGGGAACTGGTCGAGCGTCACTCCGGCGGTCAGCTCCGGAGCCATCGCGGCGACCGCTCCGGGGCTGGCGGCGAAGACCGTCGGGCCGGGGCCGGGCAGGCCCTCGGCGGCCGGGCCGGTGCCGATCCGGATGCCGTCGCCGACCCGCCACCAGACCCCGGCCGCCGTCACCCCGGAGATCCGGGCCGCCCGGGTCTCGGTGTCGGGCGGCAGGCCGGTGGGCGGGGCGGCCCCGGGGGGCAGTCCGGTGGCGTCGGGCTGGTCCACCGCGGTGACGGTGGTGGCCCTGGTGAGGTCGTAGCCGGGGCGGACCTGGCCGTCGGCGGTGGCGGTCAGGCCGAGCGCGGCGACCAGGGTGGCGGTCCCGAGCGCCGGGGCGAGCAGGGTGAGCAGGGTGCGCCGGGGCCGCTCCAGCAGTCCGGCCAGCGTCTCGGCTCCCAGGTCCCGCAGGGCGGACCACGTCCCCGGCCGCGGCTTGCGGAGCACCTCAGACCACCGCCGCTTCGGCCGTCGCCCCGTCGGGGATCCGCACCGTCCGCCCGGCCCGGTCGGCCACCGCCGGGTCCCGGGTGAGCACCAGGACGGTCTGCCCCTCGCCGTGCAGCCGGTCGAGCAGGGCGAGCACCGCCTCGGCCCCGGCCGGGTCCAGGCCTTCGACCGGCTCCTCGCAGAGCAGCAGCGCCGGCCGGTTGACCAGGGCCCGGGCCAGCGCGAGGCGGCACCGCTCGGCGGCGGTGAGGGCACCGGGCAGCGCGCCGGGGCGGTCGCCGAGGCCGGCCCGCTCCAGGGCGGCCCGGGCCGCCGGGCGCCGCTCGGCGCGCGGGGTGCGGACGTAGACCTGGGCGAGCAGCAGGTTCTCCTCGGCGGTGCGGAGCCGGAGCAGGGCGGGACGGCGGAGCAGCAGGCCGATCCGGCGGCCGCGCAGCACCGCGCGCTCCCGCTCGGTGAGCCGCCCGGTGTCGGTGCCCTCCAGCAGGAGGCCACCGGGGGCGGAGGCCTCGAACAGGCCGAGCAGCGGCAGCAGACCGGGCGGCCCGGCGACCGCCACCCACTCCCCCGCCTCGACGGTCAACCCGCCCGGCTCCGCCCGGAGTTCGAGGACCGTCACGAGCCGACCGCCACCTGGTCACCGGCCGCCAGGCCGCCGCCGGTCAGCGCGACCCAGCCGCCGACCGTGGCACCGGTGGTGACCGCGACCACCTCGCGGCGGCCGTCCTCGGTGACCCGGGTGACCACGGTGCGCCCGGCCGAGTCGGTGAAGACCGCCGCCACCGGCACGCTCGGCACCGGCTCGGCGGCCGGGCCCTGCAGCACGGTGAGCCGGACGTCCTGGCCGTTCAGGGCCGCGGGCAGGCCCTGCTCGGTGGTGATCTGCAGCGGGACGTAGAGCGGGCCCGGCCGGGCCGGGTCGGCCGGGGCGGGGGCCGGGCCGCCGATCGGGACCACCTGCCCGGCGGGCGGCAGGCCGGTCGGGGCGCCGAGCCCGGTGACGGTGCCCCGGGCGGTGGCGCCGCTGACCTCGGCGAGCAGTTCCACCGTCATCCCGGGCTGCACCGAGGTGGCCTGAGCGGGCGTCAGCCGACCGGTGACGGCCAGCCCGCCGCCGACCAGCGAGAGCAGCGGGCCCGAGACCGGGGCCCCGACGGGCGCGTTGACGGCCGTCACGGTGGCCGGGAGGGAGGGCAGCAGCACCACCTCGCCGGCCGGGACCATCGGGCCGTTGGCCGCCTCGGCCTTCGCCAGCTCCTCCCGGCTGACCGTCAGCCTCCGCCGGGCCTCCGGCAGTTGGGCCGACCGCTCCGGGTCGGCGGCGGTCTCGGCCAGCTGCCGCTGGTCCGCCTCGACGGCCCGGCGGGCCGCGTCCACCGCCTGCCGGGCCTCCGGCCCCGGGGTCGGCGCCGTCTGCCCGATGCTGCGGTAGTAGTCGCCCACCGCCTTCGCGGTGCCCCGGCCGTAGCTGCCCTCCGGATCGCCGCCCGGACCGAAGCCCAGCTCCTCCAGGGCCTTCTGGAGCTGGGCGACGTCCGGGCCGGTGGAGCCGGGCTTGAGGTCCCGGTACGCGGGGACGGCGCCGTGCAGCACGAAGAGCGGCCGGCCGGAGACCACGGCGAGCAGACGGCCGTTCTCCACCTGCTCGCCCGGCCGGACGGCCAGCGCGGAGACGAACAGCTGGGTGATCTCGGGCGAGGAGGCCCTCGGCGTCACCTCGTACCGGGTCGGCGGGTAGACCTGGCCCCGGGCCACCACCGAGGGGGTGAGCGCCCGCAGCGTCACCGGGGCGGTGAGCAGGCTGCGCGGCGGCGGTGCGGCCCCGACGGTCCGCTCGGCCGGGGACTCCACCAGGGAGGAGGCGGCCCAGCCGCCGGTGGAGACCAGGGCGGCCCCGACCGCCACCACCAGTGCCGCGCGCTGGCGCCGGGCCAGCCGTGACGTCCCGCCCTCGTCCACTCCGGCCCCCTCCCGCGCGGCGGTCCGAACCCTGGCGGCACGCCGGAGCTCCGGTGCGCGGGTCGCGCCACCGCGCAGGTCACGCCCAGCATGCGCGGGCACCGGGCCCGGTCCGGTCAGCTGCCGCGCGCCGCGCGGGAACGGGCACCGGGGAGGGGGACGGCGGCAGCCATTCGGCCCAGCCCGCGGACCTGCTGACCTCCCGTCAGGCCTTCTCGCGCCGCCCCGCCTCCAGCACCAGGTGCGTCCCGACGCCGAACAGCAGCCCCCAGAACGCCGAGCCGATCCCGTACAGGGTCATCCCCGAGGCGGTCACCAGGAAGGTCACCACCGCCCCGTCCCGCCCGATCGGCTCGGTCACCGCGCCGATCAGGCTGCCCTGGAACGACGCCAGCAGCGCGACCCCGGCGATCACCGCGATCAACGCGGGCGGCAGACCGGTGAAGAGGCTGACCAGCACCCCGGCGAAGCTGCCGATCAGGATGTAGAGCACGCCGGTGGACATCCCGGCCACGTACCGGCGGCGCGGGTCGGGGTGGCTCTCCGGGCTGGTGCAGATGGCGGCGGTGATGGCGGCCAGGTTGACCCCGGGCGAGCCGAACGGGGCCAGCAGCACCGAGAGGCCGCCGGTCGCACCGATCAGCAGCCGGTCGTCCGGGTCGTAGCCGGAGGCCCGCATCACCCCGAGGCCGGGCGCGTTCTGCGAGGCCAGCGCGACGATGGTGAGCGGCAGCGCCAGACCGACGGTGGCCGCCCAGCTGAACTGCGGCACCGTCAGTTCCGGCCGCACCGGCCCGCCCTGGCCGAGGTGGAGCGGCAGCCCGACGGTGACGGCGGCCAGCACCCCGCCGGCCAGCAGCGCCACCGGCACCGCGTACGGGGGCACGAAACGGCGGGCCAGCAGGAAGGCGGTGAAGCTGCCGAGCACCAGCACCGGGGCGCTCTTCACCGAGGTGAAGATGCCCGCGCCGAAGGAGAACAGGATGCCGGCCAGCATCGCGTTCACGATCCCGGTGGGGATCGCCCGCATCAGCCGCCCGAACAGGCCGGTCACGCCGAACAGCGTCACCGCCACGCTGCTCACCAGGAACGCCCCGACCGCCTCCCGGTACGGGTAGTCGCCCAGGCTGGTCACCAGCAGCGCCGCACCGGGCGTGGACCAGGCCGCGATCACCGGGGTCCGGGTCCACCAGGAGAGCAGCAGACAGCTCAGCCCACTGCCGATCGAGACCGCCCAGATCCAGGAGGCGGTCTGCCCCTGGTCCAGCCGCCCGGCCTGCGCCGCCGCCAGCACCACCACCAGCGGGCCGGAGAACGACACCGCCACGCACACCAGCCCGGCCAGCAGCGCGGGCCCCGACACGTCCCGCCGCAGCGACGGGCGCCCGTCCTGAGCAGCCGTCGGATCCTCGGTCTTCCCCCGCAGTTTCGTCACCCGGGCAGTATCCCGGAGGCCCGCCGGAGCCCTCCGAAAAAACTTTTGAACTCACCTGCAACCCCCCGGGGGGATGGACGTCTTAACGGTTGAAGGCACGGAGAGCGGCCCCGGCGAGGGGACCGGCGCCGCAGGGTCCTTCACCTCACACACCGTCAGACCGGACTCCCTGGGGGGACACGTCATGCGCACGTCCGTTATCAACCGTTTTGCGAAGCTTGCCCCGCTCTCCGTCGCCACCCTCCTGCTCACCAGCGGCATCACCCTGATCACCGCCGACACCGCCTGGGCCTGCGGCGACCAGCCCTCCTCGGCCGCCGCCGAGCAGCCCCGCGAGCAGCACGCCGGCGAGCCGTCGGTCCTGTTCGTCGGGAACACCCCCAAGAAGATCACCGCCGGCGGCGCCAAGGTCGAGTTCACCCTCTCCCTGCACAACGGGACCGGTTCGGCGTACAAGCGCATCGCACCGCACCTCGCCCTCTGGAACCCGCAGTCCGGTTTCGGCGACGACGTCGCGGGGCTCAGCAAGGCCGAGCTCCGGCAGGTCCACCTCCGCCCGCAGGACATCACGGTCGAGGCCAAGGTGAACGGCCAGTGGAAGAACCTCCCGCTGCGGCGCGGCTGTGACCCGCTGCTGAACGCCGACACCTCGGCGCTGAACGGCCCGCTCGCGGACGGCCAGTCCAAGCAGTTCACGTTCCGGATCGGACTCAAGAGCAGCGCCCCGGCCGTCCAGAAGTCGTTCCACCTCTACGCCGCCGACCTCCCGACCACGGTGACCGTCGTCCGGCCCACCACGCCCCCGAAGCCGGCCACCCCGAAGCCGACCCCCTCCGCCACCAAGGCCGCCGCCCCCGCCGCAGCCGTCGCCGAGGCCCCGAAGCCCACCCCCAGCGCCTCGGTCACGGCCACCCCGGCCGCCGAGCCCGCCGCCACCCCCGCCGAGCTGGCCTCCACCGGCCCGAAGGCCCCGACCGCCGCCCTGGTCGGCTCGGCCGCCGCCCTGCTCGCCGTCGGCACCGCCGCCCTGCTCTTCGCCCGCCGCCGCACCGCCCGCTGACCACCACTCACTTCTCGACCTCACGGGGACCACCACCATGCGCATCGCCCGCCCGCTCGCCGTCACCGCCGCCGCCCTCACCCTCGCCGTCGGCCTCCCGATCGCCACCGGCTCGACCTCCGCCTGGGCGGTCTGCGGCGCCACGCCCACCCCGCACTCCGCCCCGGCCGCGAAGCACCGGGGCACCCTGGAGGTCAAGGCGCTCAAGACCCTGCCGACCACGATCACGGCGGGCGGTGCCCAGGTGGAGGTGCCGGTCCGGATCACCAACCGGACGGACGCCCCGTACCAGCAGGTCGAGCCGCAGTTCTCGGTCGGGCACTACTACGACATGAAGGCCGACGTGGCGGTCAAGCAGGTCGCCGTGGAGTGGCGCCAGGGCAAGGGCCCGTGGAAGAAGCTCGGGCTCCAGCTGGGCTGCACCCGTGGCCTGGTCAACCAGGACGTGCTGCCCCGGCTGGCGCTGAAGCAGGGCGAGTCGGCCGAACTCTCGTTCCGCTTCTCGCTGGTGGCCGCCGTGCCGAAGGCCCTGGACACCGTCTCGTACACGGTGTTCGCCCAGGGCGAGGACCTCAACGGCGGCAGCGTGGGCGCGACCCTGCGGGTGACCCCGGCCTCCGCCCCGAAGTCCACCCCCACCGCGAAGCCCTCCGCGGCCGCCCCCGTCGTCAAGGCCGCCGCCGAGGCACCGAAGACCGCGCCGTCCGCCTCTCCCAGCGCCTCCGCGACCGCCGTCCAGCAGGACGCCGCCGCACCGGAGTTGGCCAGCACCGGCCCCCGCACGCCGAACACCTTCCTCGTCCTCTCCGCCCTGGGCGCCATCGCCCTCGGCGCGGGGGTCCTCGCGGCCGTCCGGTGGAGCCGCTCCCACTGAGAACGGCCGAACGGGCCCTACCCACCAGGTGGGTAGGGCCCGTTCGGGTTCGTCCGACGGAGCGTCAGCTCCAGGTGATCAGGCGCTTCGGGCGCTCCAGGATGGCCGCGGTGTCCGCGAGCACCTTGGAGCCCAGCTCCCCGTCCACCAGGCGGTGGTCGAAGGACAGCGCCAGGGTGGTGACCAGGCGCGGGACGACCTTGCCCTTGTGCACCCACGGCAGTTCGCGGACGGCGCCGAAGGCGAGGATGGCGGCCTCGCCCGGGTTGAGGATCGGCGTGCCGGTGTCGACGCCGAAGACGCCGACGTTGGTGATGGTGATGGTGCCGCCGGAGAGGTCGGCCGGCGAGGTCTTGCCCTGCCGGGCGACGTCCGTCAACTCGCCGAGGGAGACCGCCAGTTGCGGCAGCGTCTTGGACCCGGCGTCCTTGATGTTGGGCACCAGCAGACCGCGCGGGGTGGCCGCGGCGATGCCGAGGTTGACCTGCCCCTTGAGCACGATCTCCTGGTTGGCCTCGTCCCAGGCCGCGTTGATCTCCGGGTGGCGACGGACGGCGGTGAGCAGCGCCCGGGCCACCAGCAGCAGCGGGCTGACCCGCACGCCGGCGCCCAGCTCGCCGCTCTCCTTGAGCTCGCGCACCAGCTTCATCGTCCGGGTCACGTCGACCTGGACGAACTCGGTGACGTGCGGGGCGGTGAACGCCGAGGCCACCATCGCCTGCGCGGTGGCCTTCCGGACGCCCTTGACCGGCACCCGGACGTCCGTGCCGTACGCGACCGCGGCGGCGACGGTCTCGACCACCTCGGTCTCCACCACGGCCGGAGCCGGAGCGGCGGCAACCGGAGCCGGAGCCGGAGCGGCGGCGGCGTGCACGTCCTCGCGGGTGATCACGCCGTCCTTGCCGGTCGGGGTGACGGTCCGCAGGTCGATGCCCAGGTCCTTGGCCAGCTTGCGGACCGGCGGCTTCGCCAACGGCCGCTCGCCACCGGCCGGTTCGGCCTGCGCGGGCACCACCACGGGCGGGGCCGCGACGACCGGGGCGGGGGCCGCGACCGGAGCGGCGGCGACCGGGGCCGTCGAGGTCTTGCGGGCCCGGCGCTGCACGGTGCCGGTGCGCGGGCCGTAGCCGACCAGCACCTCCCGGCGCTCCGGCTCGGCGGCAGCGGCGGCGGCCGGAGCCGCCTCGGCGGCCGGGGCGGCGGCGGGAGCGGGCTCGGCCGCACCCTCGCCGACCGCGACCGAGATGATCGCCGTGCCGACGTCCACCGTGCTCCCGGCGGGGAAGAACAACTGGTCGACGACCCCGTTGAAGGGGATCGGCAGCTCGACCGCCGCCTTGGCGGTCTCCACCTCGCAGACCACCTGACCGTCCGTCACCACGTCGCCGGGCTTGACGTACCAGGTCAGGATCTCGGCCTCGGTGAGGCCCTCGCCGACGTCCGGCATCTTGAACTCGCGGAGCGAGCGCACTTCGGTGGTCATCATCGCTCCGTTCTCAGTAGGCCAGCGCGCGGTCGACGGCGTCGAGCACGCGGTCCAGGTCGGGCAGGAAGGTCTCCTCCACCCGCGACGGCGGGTAGGGGGCGTGGTAGCCGCCGACCCGGAGCACGGGGGCCTCCAGGTGGTAGAAGCACTTCTCGGTGATCCGGGCGGCCAGCTCGGCGCCCAGGCCCAGGAAGACCGGCGCCTCGTGCACCACCACGGCGCGGCCGGTGCGCTTCACCGACTCCTCGACGGTGGCGAAGTCCACCGGCGAGAGCGAGCGCAGGTCGACGACCTCCAGGCGGCGGCCGTCCTCCTCGGCGGCCGCGGCGGCCTCCTGACAGACCTTCACCATCGGGCCGTACGCGATCAGGGTGGCGTCGGCGCCCTCGCGGACCACCTTGGCGGTGTGCAGGCCGATGCCGGCCTCGTCGCCCACCTCGCCCTTGTCCCAGTAGCGCCGCTTGGGCTCCAGGAAGATCACCGGGTCGTCCGAGGCGATCGCCTGACGGAGCATCCAGTGCGCGTCGTGCGCGTTGGACGGGCTGACCACCCGCAGACCGGCGGTGTGGATGAAGTACGCCTCGTGCGACTCGCTGTGGTGCTCCACCGCGCCGATGCCGCCGCCGTACGGGATCCGGACGGTGACCGGCATCTTCACGTGGCCGAGCGCACGGGCGTGCATCTTGGCCAGCTGGGAGACGATCTGGTCGAAGGCCGGGTAGACGAAGCCGTCGAACTGGATCTCCACCACCGGGCGGTAGCCGCGCAGGGCCAGGCCGATCGCGGTGCCCATGATGCCGGACTCGGCCAGCGGGCTGTCCATCACCCGGTCCTCGCCGAAGTCCTTCTGCAGGCCGTCGGTGATCCGGAAGACACCGCCGAGCTTGCCGATGTCCTCGCCCATGAGCAGGGTCTTCGGGTCGCTCTCCAGCGACTTGCGGAGCGCCTCGTTGAGCGCCTTCGCGATGCTGAGCTGCGTGCCCATCAGTGGTTCTCCCCGCCCTCGAAGGAGGCGGCGTACGCCTCGTACTCGGCCCGCTCCTCGTCCACCAGCACGTGCGGCTCGGTGTAGACGTGGTCGAAGATCAGCGTCGGGTCCGGGTCCGGCATGGTCCGGACGCCCTCGCGGACCCGCAGGCCCAGCGTCTCGCTCTCGGCCTCGACCTCGGCGAAGAACGCCTCGTCGGCGATGCCCTCCGCCTCCAGGTGCGCCTTCAGGCGGGCGATCGGGTCCTTGGCCTTCCAGGCCTCGGTCTCCTCGGTCGCGCGGTAGCGGGTCGGGTCGTCCGAGGTGGTGTGGGCACCCATCCGGTAGGTGAAGGCCTCGACCAGCACCGGGCCCTGGCCGCTGCGGGCGTGGTCCAGCGCCCAGCGGGTCACCGCGAGGCAGGCCAGCACGTCGTTGCCGTCCACCCGGACGCCCGGGAAGCCGAAGCCGGAGGCGCGGCGGTAGAGCGGGATGCGGGTCTGGGTGGTGGTCGGCTCGGAGATCGCCCACTGGTTGTTCTGGCAGAAGAACACCACCGGCGCGTTGTAGACCGAGGCGAAGGTGAAGGCCTCGTTGACGTCGCCCTGGCTGGAGGCGCCGTCACCGAAGTACGCGATCACCGCGTCGTCGGCGCCGTCCTTGGTGATGCCCATCGCGTAGCCGGTGGCGTGCAGGGTCTGCGCGCCGATCACGATGGTGTAGAGGTGGAAGTTCTTCTCGTTCGGGTCCCAGCCGCCGTGGTTGACGCCGCGGAACATGCCGAGCAGGTTCAGCGGGTCGACGTCGCGGCACCAGGCCACGCCGTGCTCGCGGTAGGTCGGGAAGGCGTAGTCGCCGGTGCGCATCGCGCGGCCCGAGCCGACCTGGGCCGCCTCCTGGCCCAGCAGCGAGGCCCACAGGCCCAGTTCGCCCTGACGCTGGAGCGAGGTGGCCTCGGCGTCGAAGCGCCGCACCAGCACCAGGTCGCGGTAGAGCGAGCGCAGCTCCTCCGGCGTCGTGGTCAGCGGGAAGTCCGGGTGCTCGACCCGGGTGCCTTCCGGCGTGAGCAGCTGTACGAGCTCCGGCGCGTCCGTACGCCGGCTGTCAGTGACGGCGGGGGCGGGCTTCTTGCGCGCCCTCGTCGTGCTCTTGACGGTCACGTTCACTCCTCGGTCTGTCCGGCCGCCCGGGGTCGCCGGTGACCGGTCCGGTCACCGCCTCGCAGTGGAGAGCGCGTGGGTGTGCGCACCGACTCTGCTCGGCAGGTGGTGTTCCTTCTCCGACGGCTTCCCTCACGAGAACGTTACCCAGCGCAGCCCCTTGGCGCGTCTGCGCTAGGACGTCCTACTTGTTCCCTGTCAGAACAGCCGCGGGTGTGGCGCGGCTCTCATCCGTGATGCCGTCAGGACACCTGCGCACGCTATCCGGGCGCCGGTCTCCGCGTAAGGGGGTAATCGGCATCAATTTCCGGCCGGGGGGATAGGTCTTCTGTGCCTGCTTATGGGAGCATTTGCCCGTGAGTGGAAACGGACATATCAGGGTATTCCTTCTCGATGATCACGAGGTCGTCCGCCGGGGCGTACACGACCTGCTGTCCATGGAGGACGACATCGAGGTGGTCGGCGAGGCCGGCACCGCGGCCGAGGCGCTGACCCGCATCCCGGCCGTCAACCCGGACGTGGCGGTGCTGGACGTCCGCCTCCCGGACGGCAACGGGGTCGAGGTCTGCCGGGAGGTGCGCTCGCAGCGCCCGGAGATCAAGTGCCTGATGCTGACCTCCTTCTCGGACGACGAGGCGCTGTTCGACGCCATCATGGCGGGGGCCTCCGGCTACGTGCTGAAGGCGATCCGCGGCACCGACCTGCTCTCCGCGGTGCGCGACGTGGCGGCCGGCAAGTCGCTGCTCGACCCGGTCGCCACCAGCCGGGTGCTGGAGCGGCTGCGGGACGGCGGGGAGAAGGAGGACGAACGGCTGGCCCAGCTGACCAAGCAGGAGCGGCGGATCCTCGACCTGATCGGCGAGGGGATGACCAACCGCCAGATCGGCAACGAGCTGCACCTGGCCGAGAAGACCGTCAAGAACTACGTCTCCAGCCTGCTGGCCAAGATGGGCATGGAGCGCCGCACCCAGGCCGCCGCCTACGTGGCCCGGCACCAGGCCGACCACCACCACTGAGGCGTGGTTCACCGGAGCTTCAGAAGCACATCACCGACCGTATGTCAAGCACCACCCAGCGTCACCACTACGCTCAGGGGACGTGAACCACACCCTCCGCTTCGCGGACGCACCGGCCCGCCCGGACGCGGCCGCTCCCCCCGTCGGCACGCTCAGCCCCCCGGTCCCGGACCACGCCCTGACCGGGGTGCTGCGCCGCTTCCGGATCCGGCCCCTGGCGGTCGCCCCGGTCGCCGAAGGACTGCTCAACCGCGGCTACCGGGTGGAGAGCGAGACCGGTCCGCACTTCCTCAAGTGCTACGTGGACTCGGCCACCTCCACCCGCCCGGCGGTCGCGGCGCAGCACCGCGCCTCCACCGCGCTGGCGGCGCGCGGACTGCCCGTCGCGCCCCCGCTGCCGGCGATCGGCGGCCGCACCGTGGTCGCCCACGGCGGCCGGCTCTTCGCCCTCTACCCCTGGGTCGACGGCGTCCACCTGCACGGGACCGAGCTCGGCCCGGCCCGCTGCGCCGAGCTCGGCACCCTGCTCGGGCAGCTGCACGGCACCCTGGCCGAGGTCTGCCCGCCGGTGCTCCAGCCCGTCGGCACGCTCTCGGCCGACCCGGCGGAGACCGAGCGGCTGGTCCGCGAGCTGCGCGGACGCGCGCGCTCGGCCCGGCCCCGGCTGCCCTTCGACGCCCTGGCCGAACGGCGGCTGACGGAGCGTCTGGACCTGCTGGACGCCCACGGCCACCGACGCCCCGCCCCCACCGCCGCCCCGCCCACCGGCTGGACCCACGGCGACTTCCACGGCCTCAACGTGCTGCACCGCGGCGGCCGGGTGGCCGCCGTGCTCGACTGGGACAAGCTCGGCACCCGGCCCACCGCCGAGGAGACCGTCCGGGCCGCCACCCTGCTCTTCGACGACCGGCGCACCGGGGTGCTCGACCTCTGCCGGGTCCGCCAGTGGTCCCGGGCCTACCGCGCCACCGGCGCGGCCACCTCCGCCGAACTGGCCGCCGCCGCCCACCGGGTCTGGTGGGAGCGGCTCAACGACCTCTGGATGCTCCAGTGGCACTACCAGCGCGGCGACCACCGCGCCGACCACCTCTACCCGGGCTCGGCGGGCCAGCTCACCTGGTGGTGTCAGGAGTACGAACAGGTCCTGGACGCCCTGACCAACTGACGCCCTGACCAACGGACGTCCGGCGGTGTGCCGGCTGACCCGGGGTCAGCCGGCCCCGGGTCAGTTCCCGTTGCCCGCAGCCCCGCTGGCGCCGGGCGAGGCACCGCCGCCGCCACCGGAGGTCGCGGTGGCCGAGGGCGGCGGGTTGGACGAGGCCGTGGACGAGGCCGAGCCGCTCGGCTTCGAGCTCGCCGAACCGCTGGCGCTCGCGCTGGCCGACGAACTCGCGCTGGCCGAGGGCGACTTGCTCCCGCTGGCCGACGGGGACGTGCTCGGCGAGGGCGTCGTCGGGGAGGTGCCGTGCGTGTTCGGCTGCGTCGGGGTGGTGGAGCCGCCCTTGGTCGTCGACTTGGTCGCCGGGGTCGAGGGCTGCTGCGAGGGGGTCTCCTCCGCCGTGGCCGCCGGGGAGTTGACCGTCACCGGGGTGGTCGGCCCGCCCTTGTCGTTGTTGCCGCTGAGCGCCAGGCCGATGCCGGTCCCGGCCGCGGCCAGCACCAGCAGCACCCCGGCCACCCAGGGCCAGGGCCCGCGGCGGCGCCCGCCGCCCGACGGTCCGTCACCCGACCCGTCGTCACCTCCCCCGCCCACGGCGGGGTACGCCTCGGACGGCGTCCGGTACGGCGAGCCGGTCGGGAACGGCATGACCGCCGTCCGCTCGCTGCCGCCGACCGACCCGAGCGGCTCGGTCAGCGCGGTGGAGCCGTTCGGGGTGTCCTGGAAGCCCGGGTAGTGGCCGGTGTTGCCCGAACCGGCGGCGGCCAGGCCCGCGGCGGCGGCAGCGGCGGCGGCCGCCCCCTCCGCGTACCCCGCCCCGGCGGCGCCGTGCATCTCGCGCAGCGCGTGCTGCAGGTGGGCGCGGAACTCGTCGGCGCTCTGGTACCGCTCGTCGGGGTTCTTCGCCAACGCGCGCAGCACCAGGCCGTCCAGCTCCGGCGGCACCCGGTGGTTGGCCTCGGAGGGCGGCACCGGCGCGTCCTGGACGTGCTGGTAGACCACCGAGAGCGGGGTGTCCCCGGTGAACGGCGGGCGCAGCGCCAGCAGTTCGTAGAGCATGCAGCCGGCCGCGTACAGGTCCGAGCGGTGGTCCACCGCCTTGCCCAGCGCCTGCTCCGGCGAGAGGTACTGCGGGGTGCCCATCACCATGCCGGTCTGGGTCATGGTGGAGGCCTCGCCGGTGAGCGCCCGGGCGATGCCGAAGTCCATCACCTTGACCGCGCCGCCGGTCGTGATGATCACGTTGGCGGGCTTGATGTCGCGGTGCACGATGCCGTGCCGGTGGCTGTAGGCGAGCGCCTCCAGCACCCCGGCGATGATGATCAGCGCCTGGTCGACCGGCGGCGCCTCCTCGTCCACCAGCAGCTCGCGGACGGTCCGGCCCTCGACCAGCTCCATCACGATGAACGGCGTGGACTCGCCGTGCTCGACCTGCTCGCCGGTGTCGTAGACCGCGACGATCGAGTGATGGTTGAGCGAGGCGACCGAGTGCGCCTCGCGGGTGAACCGGAGCCGGGCCACCTCGTCCTGGGCCAGTTCGGGCCGGAGCAGCTTGACCGCCACCGTCCGGGCCAGCCGGACGTCCTGGGCGGCGAACACCTCGGCCATGCCGCCCCGGCCGAGCCGGGAGGTCAGCCGGTAGCGGCCGTCGCCGACGGTGCCGAGCGGAGCGGCGATCCCCCGGGACGGGGTCGCGGGCCCGGCGGCCGTGGCGGGCAGGACGGCCGTCTCGGCCGTCTCGGCGCCGGCCGGGGACGGAGGCACCGGGGGCGTCTCGTGGCCGTTGTCGTCCTCGCCGTCGCCCGGCCGCTGTGTCTGCGCCATCACTCCTCGCCCCGGGCCTGGGCCCTGTCAGTTGCGTTCCTGGCACGCTACCGCTTCGAGGGCCCGGGTGTGGCGCGGCGTACCCGGTGCGACGGTCAGACCGCAGGCGTCCCGGAGGACCGCACGACGGTCGGCCGGGAGCCGACCGTGTCGCCGTACAGGTCCTGCTGGCGCTGCTTCTCCTGCTTGGCCACCACGATCCCGACGATCACCGCGGCCAGCACGATCACGCCGACGATCACGCCCACCACCACCAGCGCGGTGGAGCAGCCGTTCCCGTTGGGCTTCGGCTGGGCGAACTGCGGGGCGAACGGCTGCGGCCCCTGCGGCGGGAAGGGCTGCGGCGGGAGCGGCTGGTGCTGGGGCATCGGGTACTGCGGCGGCACCTGCTGCTGCGGGAACGGACCGGGGGTGTGCGGGCCGGGGGTGTGCGGACCCGCGGCGAGCGGGCCGGGGGCCGACGGGCCCGGCGTGTGCGGTCCCGGGTACTGCGGAGCGACCGGCGGGAAGGCCGGCGGCGGGGTCTGCGGCCCGTACGCGGGCGGCGGCGTCGGCACGTACGGCTGGTGCACCTGCGGGACGGGGCTGCGCGGCTCGCCCATCAGCGGCGGGAAGGCCACCGGCCCGCCCCCGCCGGCCGAGACCGAGCGCGGGCCCTCGCCGATCACCAGCGGGGTGACGGCCGGGGCCCCCTGGGCCTGGCCGCCCGCGGCCAGCCGCTCCACCTCGGCCCGCATCGCCTCGGCGGTCGGGAAGCGGTGCCCCGGGTCCTTGCGCAGCGCCCGGGCCACCAGCGCGTCCACGCCGGGCCGGACCGCCGGGTTGGTCCCGGACGGGGCCGGCGGCTCCTCCTGGACGTGCTTGTAGGCGATCGAGAAGGGCGAGTCGCCGTCGAACGGCAGCTGGCCGGTGAGCAGCTCGTAGAGCATGCAGCCGACCGAGTAGAGGTCCGAGCGGGCGTCCACGCTCTTGCCCAGCGCCTGCTCCGGCGAGAGGTACTGCGGGGTGCCGACCACCATGCCGGTCTGGGTCATCGAGGTGACCCCGGACTGCAGCGCCCGCGCGATGCCGAAGTCCATCACCTTGACGGTGCCCTTGGTGCTCACCATCACGTTGCCCGGCTTGATGTCGCGGTGCACCAGGCCCTGGTCGTGCGAGGCCTCCAGCGCCGAGAGCACCGCACCGGTGATCTTCAGCGCCTGCTCGGCCGGCATCGCGCCGTGCGCGGCGACCGCCTCGTTCAGCACGTCCCGCAGGGACTTGCCCTCGACGTACTCCATGACGATGTACGGCGTGGTGGCGCCGTCCGGGCCGATGTCCTCGCCGCTGTCGAAGACCGAGACGATGTTGGTGTGCTGCAGCCGGGCCACCGCCTGCGCCTCGCGGCGGAAGCGCTCGCGGAAGGCCTGCTCCCGGCCGAGCTCGGTGTGCAGGGTCTTCACCGCGACCTGACGGTCCAGCACGGTGTCGTGGGCGAGGTGGACCGAGGCCATCCCACCCTGGCCGAGCAGGTGCCGCAGCACGTACCGCCCGCCCGCCAGTGCGTGGCCGCCGGCGGCGGCGCCGTCCTCGCTCATGTCCCCTGCTTCCCCCTCCGGTGCGGAGGCGCTCCCGGCACTGCCCGGCCCCTGGCCGGCGGCCCACCGGGCCGACGAACAGGGGCCAGGGTATCGGCTGGCCCCGACGCCTCCCGGCGCCGGGGCGCGGCTGTGTCCGAGGTGTGTCCCGACCGTGAAACTCCGCCCGCGGAGGGTCCGTGCGTCCTGCGGGCACCGGCCCGCGGGTACGGCCACGGGTGCGGGTCTACAGGTACGGGCCCGAGCGGATGCCGCGACCGGGCTCCGGCTCCTCCGGCTCCGGCTCGGCGCCGTGCAGGCCGGGCGGCAGCGCGCGGCGCATCTGCTCCAGCTGTGCCCGGGCCGCCATCTGCTGCGCGAACAGCGCGGTCTGGATCCCGTGGAACAGGCCCTCCAGCCAGCCGACCAGCTGGGCCTGGGCGATCCGCAGCTCGGCCTCGGTCGGGATGCTGCCCTCGGTGAACGGCAGCGAGAGGCGCTCCAGCTCCTCGACCAGCTCCGGCGCCAGGCCGAGCTCCAGCTCCTTGATCGAGCTGGCGTGGATGTCCTTCAGGCGCGCCCGGCTGGCCTCGTCGAGGGGGGCCATCCGGACCTCCTCCAGCAGCTGCTTGATCATCGAGCCGATCCGCATGACCTTCGCGGGCTGCTCGACCATCTCGGTCACCGGCAGCTCCCGCGGCTCCACCGCCTCGCCGTCCCCGATCCGGCCGAACCCCGGGCCGGTGCCGGGGGGCGCCCCGACCGGCAGCCCGTCCGGACCGACGATCAGCACCTTCGGGGACTCGTCCTCCGACTGCGACCGTTCGTTCATCGGGTTCGTCATGGTTCCTTCATATGCTTCGTGCGCGGGGAGGGTCAACTGAGGAGCGCCCGGCGCGCCCGGACGCCGTCCGGGCGCCGGACTCTGACGGCCCATCATGCCGCCAACCCGCCGCCCGGGTGCGGCGATCCCGCCGACCGGAGCTGACGGCCGGTCAGCGGCGGCGCAGGCGCAGGCCGACCAGGCCGAGGCCGCAGCCGATCATCGCCAGGCCCGCGCCGAGCGGGAACTGCAGCGTGGAGGCGTCGGTCCAGCGCAGCGGGGCGGCCAGCTGGACGGCCGCCGGGGTCGGGCCCGGCACCACCGCTGCCGCGGCGGCCGCCTCCGCCGCCAGGACGTCCAGGGTCTGCGCCGCCGCGTCCGCCTCCTCGTCCTCCTGCTCCGCCGCGGCACCGGGCCGGGCGGCGGGGGCCGGGGCCGCCGGGGGGACGCGCTTCACCGGGGCGGGCCGCTGGGCGGCCGGGGAGGCGGGGCGCTCGGCCACCGCACCGGGCGCCGGGGCCGGGGCCTGCTGCTCGGTGCGGGCGGTCGCGCTCGGCACCGGCGTGCGGCTCGGACGGGCGGTCGCGCTGGGCCGGGGCGTCGGCGCCGCGGTGCCGCTCGGGACGGCCGTGGGCAGGGTGGTCTGCGCGGCGGCCGGGGTCGGCTCCGCGGCGGGCGTGGGCGTCGGCTGCGGGGTGGGCTCGGCCGCCGGGGTCGGCGCGGGAGTCGGCTGCGGCGTGGGGGTCGGGAGGGTGGCCGGGGTCGGCGCGGGCGTGGGCGCGGGTTCGGCCGGCTCCGGGGGCTCCGGCTTGGCCGGGACGGAGCGGCCCGGTGAGGCCGGCACGGTGATCGGCAGCTGCACGGTCGGCAGCGCGGGAAGCGGGGGTATCTCGACCTGCGGCAGGGCGGGCAGGGCCGGAGTGCTCGGCCCGGCCGTCCCGCCCGGAACGCCGCCGACGACCGGGAGCACCGGCTGGGCCCCGCCCTGCTCCCCCGCCGCCGAGCCACCGGCCAGGACCAGCGGAAGGGCCAGCCCGGCCACCACGGCGGCCCGGAGCACGGCCGGGACGGGGAGTGCTGAGTACGCGAACGGAAGTGCGGCCACGGATGGAGGTCCTTCCGACGGCCGACCGCGTGGAACGCGGCCGGCGGGCGGGAACAGCTCCGCACCAGCCTCACACACCGGAACAATCCAGGCATTACGGGCAGTCCACCGGAGGTCACTCCGAAAACACGGTGCCCGCCGTCAGTGGCGCTTGCGATGATTCCGCCCATGCCCACCCCCGCACCGGCAGCCACCGTCCGGGCCGTCACGGTCGAGCACCCGCTGGCCCCCTCGGGTCCGGTCGACCACTTCACCGGCGAGTTCGAGACGCACCTGACCCTCTCGATCCCCGCCGCCCGGCTGGCGCGGCTGGAGCGCTGGGCCGACGGGGCCGGGCTCAAGGTCACCCACATCGTGCTGGCCCGGGGCCGCACCCGGCACCAGCCGATGCTCACCCTGACCGGCCGGGGCACCTTCCCCGAGCAGCGCGCCGCCGCCGTGGCCACCGCCGCCCGGCTGCGGGCCGCCGGCTTCGCGGTGACCAGGACCAAGATCGAGGCCTCCCCGTGGGCCACCGGCGTCCCCGACACCGCCGCTGAGGCGGTCCGGCTCGGGCCGGACACCTACTTCGAGCACCACCTCAAGGTCCTGCTCCCGCCCGGCCCGGACCACCGGGCCCTGGCCGAGCTGGCCGGCCGTCACCACGCCCACCTGTCCTGGAACGCCCGCCGCACCGAGTCGGACGGCCGCCAGCAGCGCTTCGTCACCCAGCGCTGCCACCGGGTCGGCCTGCCCGAGGCCGGCCTCCGGCTGGCCCGGCTGACCGGCGCCGTGACCGCGGCCGGGTACGAGATCCTCTCCTCCGAAAGGGAGTTCGTCGTGTACGACGACAACCTCGCCGTGGACCACGGCTGGCTCACCACCGGGGAGCAGCGGTGACCGGCAGCTGGGATTCGTTCGGCTGGGAGACCCGTCTCGTTCCGGACCACCGGCCGACCGAGACCGAACGGCTCGTCAACGGGATCCCCCTGACGCTCCGTCCGATCGAGGACCCCCGGGCCGTCCAGCGCTCGGTCTTCGACCCCGCCCTCAAGCAGTACCCCAACGCCTACCGGGCTGCCGACCCCCGGTTCACCGACCCCGAACTCGCCGTCCCCTGGCTGGCGGCCCGCCGCCGGGCGATGGACTTGGTGCTGGCCGCCATCGCCGACTCCCCCTGGGTGGACGACCTGGTGCTGCGCGGCAGCGTGCTGCTGCGCGCCTGGTTCGGCGAGCAGGCCCGCGAGCCGGGCGACCTGGACTTCGTCGTGGTGCCGGCCGGACGGGGCATCGAGGACCCGCGCTCCGCCGCGATGCTCGACGGCATCGCGGCGGCGGCGCAGCTCACCGCCGGGCAGGACGACGGGCACGTCCGCTTCGACGCCCGCGAGGCGGTCGCCGAGGACATCTGGACGTACGAGCGGGTGCCCGGCCGCCGCCTGGTGCTGCCCTGGACCGCCGAGGGCCTGCCCGGCGGCGTGGTCCAGCTGGACTTCGTGTTCAACGAACCGCTCCCCGTCCCGCCGGCGCCGACCGCCGTGCCCGGCCTCGACCGCGACCAGGCACCGGTGATCAACGCGGCCACCCCCGAGCTCTCGCTCGCCTGGAAGGTGATGTGGCTGCTCACCGACCGCTACGGGCAGGGCAAGGACCTGCGCGACGCGGTCCTGCTGGCCGAGCACGGGCCGCTGCGGCCGGAGGTGCTCCGGGAGGTGTTCGCCGAGGGCGAGGGGTACTACGCCCTGCACCCGCCGGGGGCCGCCGCGCTCCGCAGGGCCGTCGCGGGCGTGGAGTGGAAGCACTTCGTCACCGAGTACCCGGCCTTCGCCGACCGCGAGGCCGAACACGGGCGGCGGCTGCTGACCGCGCTGGCCCCCACCTTCGCCGGGCTGCCCGACCTCCCCGAGGAGGACCGGGCCCACCTCCGCCGGTGGCTGGCCGCCTGGGTCGAGCGGTACCGCGAGCCGTTCGCCCGGGACGGCTTCGACACGCTCCAGGAGGCGCTGGCGCGGCGGCTGGGCCACTACCCGGCCGCCGTCGTGATCACCCGGGAGCTGCTCGGCCCCGACCGGCACGGCCTGGCCGAGACCGAGCAGCTGCTCCGCGACCACCCGGCCTGGTCCGGCTGGCACGGCTACTACCAGCGCAACCCCGGGAGGCTCGCCGAGGACCTGGCGCCCGGCGACTGGTGACCCGTCAGGCGGTCAGGACCACCTTGCCGACCTGCTCGCCGGCCTCCAGGACGCGGTGGGCCTCGGCGGCCTCGGTGAGCGGGAGTTCGCGGTCGACGACCGGCTTCACCACCCCCGCCTCGACCAGCGGCCAGACGTGCTCGCGGACGGCGGCCACGATGGCGGCCTTCTCGGCCAGCGGGCGGCTGCGCAGGGTGGTGGCGGCGACGGCCGCGCGCTTGCGGAGCAGGACGGAGAGGTCGAGCTCGGCCTTGACGCCGCCCTGGAGCCCGATGATGACGAGCCGTCCGTTCTGGGCCAGGGCGTCGACGTTCCGCTGGAGGTACTTGGCGCCCATGATGTCGAGCACCACGTCGGCCCCGGCACCGTCGGTGGCGGCCCGGACCTCGGCGACGAAGTCCTGCTCGCGGTAGTCGATCAGCACGTCCGCTCCCAGCTCGGCACAGCGGGCCAGCTTCTCCGGGCTCCCGGCGGTCACCAGGACCCGGGCGCCGACCGCCTTGGCCAGCTGGATCGCCATGGTGCCGATGCCGCTCGCGCCGCCGTGCAGCAGCACCGTCTCGGCGGGGCGCAGGTGCGCCACCATGAACAGGTTCGACCAGACCGTGCAGGCCACCTCCGGCAGCGCGGCGGCCTGAGCCGCCGTCAGTCCCTTGGGCACGGGCAGCAGCTGGCCCACCGGGACCGCCACCCGCTGGGCGTAGCCGCCGCCGACCAGCAGGGCGCAGACCTCCTCGCCGACCGACCAGCCGGAGACCCCGGGGCCGAGCGCGGCGATCCGCCCGGCGCACTCCAGGCCCGGGTACGGGGAGCTGCCGGGCGGCGGGTCGTAGAAGCCCTGGCGCTGGAGCAGGTCGGCCCGGTTGACGGCGGTGGCCGCCACCTCGACCAGCACCTCGCCTTCGCCGGGCACCGGATCGGGCACCTCCGCCCACACCAGTGCGTCGGGACCGCCGGGCTGAGGGATCGTCATCGCATGCATGCCACCGACCGTAGTGCGCACGGGCCCTCCGGCCCAGGACCGGTCGTCGCCACGCCACCGAAGGTGGTCACACCGGGGGCGCGAGGCTCTGCTGATCTGCGGCTCCGCCGCGCGGGCGCGAGTACGGAAGGCGGACCAGCGTGAGATCGGGGCACGTCAGCCAGTTGCACGTGCTGCCGTTCCCCCGCGCGCCGTTCCCCGCGCCCCTGCGGGGCGACCTCGGGGAGCTCAGCTGCGCGGGGCGGCCGGCTGGATGGTGATCACGCGGTCGGTGAGCTGGAGCACCGCCGCCTCCGGATCGGTGTAGTTGAGCACCCGCCGGCCCCGGACCACCGCCACCACCAGGTCGCCGCACTCGCGCGGACTGCGGCCCGCCTCGGCCTTGGTGACGGTCCGTTCGACCAGGTCGAGCCCGGTGCCGTAGGTGATCAGGTCCTCCATCACCGCGCCGGCGTGCGGGCTGAGCAGCGAGAGTCCGAGCAGCTGCCCGGCCGAGCTGGAGCTGGTGACCACGGCGTCGGCGCCGCTCTGGCGCAGCAGCGGGGCGTTCTCGTCCTCCCGGACGGCGGCGACCACGGTGGCCTCCTTGGTCAGCTGACGGACGGTCAGGGTGACCAGCACCGCGGTGTCGTCCCGCTCCGGGGTGACCACGATCCGGGCCGCGGTCGGCACCCCGGCCCGGACCAGGGTCTCGGTCCGGGTGGCGTCCCCGTGCACGCCGGTCAGGCCGTCGCGGCCCGCCTGGTCGATCACCTTGCGCTGCGGGTCCACGATCACGATCTCGTGCGCGCCCACCCCCTGGCCGAGCAGCGCGGCGACCGCGTGGCGGCCCTTGGTGCCGTAGCCGATCACGACGGTGTGCTCCCGCACGGTGGACCTCCGAGGACTCCGCGTCGCGCCCACCGGGGGCGACGTCACTGCCCGCGACGATACCCACCCGCCCGCGCACCGCGCCGTCGGGGCGCACCGGCTGTACTCCGCGGCGCACCCCGCGGACGCGACGCGCCGGGGTGGTGGCGTCGCCGCGGCGGGCCGCCCGCCATCCTTGGGTGATGACTGCCAATCAGCAGCCCGAGCCCACGGGCGACAGCACGTGGTTCCGCCGCTCCCGCGCCGGGGCCGGACGGGTCCAGGACACCGACGACCCCGGCGCCCGGATCACCCTGCCGTCCCGGCCGCCCCGGCCGCCGCTGCGGCAGGTCTCCGCCCGGCTGCTGCTGGCCCTGCTGGTGCTGGTCTCCACCACGCTGATCGTCTGGCTGGACCGGGCCGGCTACAACGACAACTCCGACGGCGCGGTCGACTTCCTGGACGCCGCCTACTACGCCACCGTCACCCTCTCCACCACCGGCTACGGCGACATCACCCCCGTCAGCGACGGGGCCCGGCTGACCAACATCCTGGTGATCACCCCGCTCCGGGTGGTCTTCCTGATCATCCTGGTCGGCACCACCCTGGAGGTGCTCACCGAACGCACCCGCCAGCAGTGGCGGGTCAGCCGCTGGAAGGACACCGTCCGGGACCACGTGGTGGTCATCGGCTACGGCACCAAGGGCCGCCACGCGGTCGCCGCACTGCTCGGCCAGGGCTTCCCCAAGGAGTCCATCGTGGTGGTGGACCCGCAGCCCAAGGTGGTCGAACAGGCCGCCCTCGACGGCCTCGTCGCCGTCCGCGGCGACGCCACCCGCTCGGAGACCCTGCTGCGGGCCGAACTCCCCCGCGCCGCCCGCGTCGTGGTCGCCCCGCAGCGCGACGACACCGCCGTGCTGGTCACCCTGACGGCCCGCCAGCTCAACCGCCGCGCCACCGTGGTCGCCGCCGTCCGGGAGGACGAGAACGCCCCGCTGCTGCGGCAGAGCGGCGCCGACGTGGTGGTCCCCAGCTCCAGCTCGGCGGGGCGCCTGCTCGGCATGTCGATGCTCAGCCCCACCACCGGCGCCGTCATGGAGGACCTCCTCACCTACGGCACCGGCCTCGACGTGGTCGAACGCCCCGTCACCTCCGCGGAGGCCGGGCACAGCCCGCGCGACTGCGCCGACCTGGTGGTCGCGGTGGTCCGCGGCCGCAAGCTGCTCAACTACAACGACCCCGAGGCCGCCCTCCTCAAGCCGGGCGACCGCGTCATCACCATCCAGCAGGCCGTCCCGCGCAGCTGAGGAGGTGCCTCCCGGGGCGCAAGGACACGCGCGTGGTGATGCCGGGGGCGCGAGGAACTGCGCGCGGGGGAACGGCAGCACGTGCAACTGGCTGACGTGCCCCGATCCCACGCCGGTCCGCCTTCCGTACTCGCGCAACCGCCCCCGCCCTCC